>NZ_JOPI01000009.1:0-102814 GCF_002153695.1 Acetobacter sp. DsW_059 | reverse complement strand
CCATAAAAAGTTTTCATAGAGATTTTTAATGATTTTTTAACTTCAGAATACTTTTTTGTATAAACCTGTACTTCAATGACAATTTTTTACAAACTCTCGAATTCGTGAGCAGGCATCCTCCAGAATCACCTCACTCGTCGCACAGGAAAGTCGCAGATAAGGAGCCAGACCAAAAGCAGAACCAGGCACTGTTGCAACATGGGCCTCTTCAAGTAAGGCGATCGCAAAGTCACGGTCCGTCTCAAGCAGCCTTCCAGCTGCAGTTTTACGCCCCAGACAACCAGCTATACCCGGATAGGCATAAAAAGCCCCTTCAGGCATTGCACAGGTCACACCTGGTATTTGTCTTAACGCCTCAACAACCATCGTGCGGCGCCGGCTATATGTTTTTGCCATATGCTGCACAAGATCAGCCGGACCATCAAGAGCCGCTGCGGCAGCTGCCTGCGCTATAGCGCAGACACCTGAGGTTGCATTCCCCTGCACGGCAGACATCGCTGCAATTAATGCCTGCGGGCCGCCAGCAAACCCGACACGCCAGCCGGTCATAGCATAGGCTTTTGAAACCCCGTTAAGAGTAACAACCCGCTCTTTCAGATCAGGGGCCACTGCCGCGATAGAGTATGACTGCATACCGTCAAAAACGAGATGCTCATAAATCTCATCAGATAAAATCCAGACATCAGGATAGCGCCGCAGCACTTCGGCTATTTCTTCCATATCCTGACGGGAACAGACTGCCCCGGTCGGATTATTAGGAAAATTCAGCACAACCCAGCGCGTGCGCGAGGTCATTACACGTGAAAGCTCGGCAGCTTTGAGGCGAAAACCATCCTCTTCATGACACCGGGCATAAACCGGCACTGCCCCGAACATGCTGGCAATAAGAGGGTAACTGACCCAGTAAGGAACGGGCACAACGACCTCATCCCCCTCATTAAGGGTCGCCATAAAAGCATTAAAAATAACCTGCTTGCCACCATTTGAGACCATAATCTCAGAAGGCTGATAAATCAGATTATTTTCACGGCCGAACTTACGGGCGACAGCCGCCTTCAAAGCTGGTGTACCATCAACCGGCGGATATTTCGTCTGGCCGTTAAGAGCGGCCTGATGCGCAGCCTCAACCACTGCCGGAGGCGTTGCAAAATCGGGCTCGCCCAGAGCAAGAGAAATAATCTCCTGCCCTTCTGCCCGTAACGCACGGGCACGGCGTGCCATTTCTATCGTCGCAGGCGGCGGCAGTGTCTGCAGCCTGCGTGAAAAATGTCCTGCCATCGTTTAACGCAGACCGTTACAGAAATTTTCAATGCGCTCACAGGCTTTACGCAGGCTTTCTGTATCCGTTGCATAAGAAAGGCGCATATAGCCAGGATACATAAAGGCCGAGCCATGCACAGCCGCTACACCTTCTTCTTCAAGCAGGGCTGTCACAAAATCTTCGTCAGTCTTCAGCACAACACCGCTGCGTGATGTTTTACCAAGACATTTCTCAACAGATGGGAACACGTAAAACGCACCGGAAGGCATATCACATTCCAGCCCATTACACTGATTAATCCTGGAGACGACAAAATTACGGCGCTCTTCATAAATTTTGACCATATCCGCAATAAAATCCTGCGGACCCTGCAGAGCTTCAACAGCTGCTGCCTGGGCGATAGAACAGGTGTTGCCTGTTGACTGCCCCTGCAGTTTGTTCATCGCTTTTGTCAGCTCGACAGGTGCACCAGAAAAACCAATCCGCCAGCCGGTCATGGCATAGGCTTTTGAAACCCCGTTCATTGTCACGGTGCGTGAACGCAGGCGGGGTTCGACCTCAACAAAAGTTGCAGGTTTAAACCCGTCATAAACCAGCTTTGCATAAATATCGTCAGTGAAAACCCATACGTGCGGATGCTCTAGCAGCACATCACACAGCGGACGCAGCTCTTCAGCCGAGTAGCTGGCACCTGTCGGATTGCACGGAGAGTTAAGGAACAGCCATTTTGTACGAGGTGTAATAGCAGCTCTGAGTTCATCAGCTGTCAGCTTAAACCCGTTCTCGCGCTTACAATGCACAATAACAGGCACGCCCTCAGCCAGAGTGACGATATCGGGATAAGAAACCCAGCATGGAGCAGGAATAACCGTCTCATCACCCGGATTGAGAGAAGCCATCATCGCATTATAAATAATCTGCTTACCGCCGGTTGAAACCAGAATCTCATCCGCCGTGTAATCCAGCCCGCTATCCAGGCGAAAGCGTTCAGCAACGGCCTTACGCAGCTCCGGCGTGCCAGCAACATCGGTATATTGAGTCTGCCCGTTTTCAATGGCTCTGGCAGCAGCCTTACCAATATTATCAGGAGTTCTGAAGTCAGGCTCTCCTGCAGAGAGGCTGATAATATCACGGCCGGATGCTTTAAGAGCACGGGCCTTAGCGGAAATAACTACCGTCTGGCTTGGGCTAATTCTGTTCAGACGATCAGCGACAATACTCATGGTTTCCACAGTTCCTGACACAGTTGATATGGCTGGCATCTTCCGACCAGTCCACACGAAATTTGTCTGTTGTCTTTCTCAGACTCCGCCGGGCAAAAAAACTTCGGCGGCGGGATCATACAGAAGAAAAATATCCTGCCATCTCTTTTTCTTATAGTTGAGCGAAAACTCCTGTCATTTTTATGATATCACCAGCTCAGAAGCCTGCTGCACGCATAACTTCCTCTTTGCACATACCAGCCTCGCGCATAGCGCGTACCGACCGGGCGTTATCACGTTTTGACAGCCGCCTGCCATCTGCACCGCAGAGCAAAGGGTGAAATGTGTAATGCGGGCGGGGCCAGCCCATCAGATTCTGCAAAAGGCAGTGCAGGTCTGTAGCAGGGCGCAGATCCTCCCCGCGTGTGACAAGGGTAATACCCTGCTTTGCATCATCATGCGTCACACACAGATGATAAGATGCGGGAATATCCCTCCGGGCCAGCACGACATCACCAAACAAAGCCGGCTGGCACTGCACCCGCCGTCCCTCTGGTGTGTTGTAATAAAGGCTTTCGGCACCCCCGGCACATTCGAGTGCACGCTGCATATTCAGACGCAGCACATGGGGCCTGCCCCGGGCAAGCAGCTCTTCACGCCGCGCTGCGGGCAGGCTGCGACAACGCCCCGGATAAAGAAGGCTGCCATCAGGTGCAGCATGCGGCGCTGAGAAAATAGCGGCACTCTCGCGCGCAATGTCAGAACGGGTGCAAAAACAGGGGTAAAGAACTCCCATCTGCTCAAGAATATCCAGGGTCTGCCTGTACTCGGCCAGGCAGGCAGACTGATAAAGAACCGGGGCATCAGAAAACAGACCAAGCCATGCGAGGTCCTCAAGCAGTTGCCTGGCATATTCAGGCCTGCAACGCTGAGGGTCGATATCCTCCATTCTGATAAGCCAGCGCCCGCCAGGGCGGGCATAAGACAGCCCCGACATGGCCGATGCCACATGCCCCAGATGCAGCAACCCTGTCGGACTCGGAGCAAAGCGCGTAACCCACATTGTTTCTGCTCCCGCTCAGGTTACAAAACCCTTGTAAAAATTACCGTTTCATGACGAACCCGCGCTTTATCTTGCTGCCCTTCATACAATCTGCAATAGTCAGCGGGCTTATTCATCTCGACGACGTGCTTCCCGCAGACGTAATGGTCAGAGTATAACGCCCGCAGCGAAGCCGCTCCCTCGTAAGAGTAAAGGAGGATCGGTGTGGCTGACGGCAGCTTGCTGAATTTCCCGGCTTTAGTGCTGAATGCGGACTTTCGACCACTTTCTTACTTCCCCCTCTCTCTCTGGTCCTGGCAGGATACGGTTAAGGCGGTCTTTCTCGACCGGGTCTCCGTACTCAATGAGTATGACCAGGAAGTACGCTCCCCTCAGGTCTCCCTGCGTCTGCCAAGTGTGATTGCACTGAAAGACTACATCCCCGCAGCGCGCAGGCCGGCATTCACCCGCTTTAATGTTTTTCTGCGTGATAATTTTTCATGCCAGTACTGCGACGACCAGTTTCCCGCACACGACCTGACCTTTGACCACGTGATTCCACGCTGCAAGGGAGGGCGCACCTCATGGGAAAATGTTGTGACAGCCTGCGGTGTGTGCAATCTGAAAAAAGGGCCGCACCTGCCAGAAAAAATCAACATGCATCCCCGTCGCCGGCCAGACCAGCCCACATCATGGCAGTTGCAGGAAAACGGGCGTGCCTTCCCGCCAAACCATCTTCATGAAAGCTGGCGTGACTACCTTTACTGGGATACAGAGCTGGAAAACTGAAACACAGCTATTTTGTATAATTATAGCCGTGGTCGTCGGCCATTTTTTGCAGATCAGGCGCATCCCTGAGGTTAAGAGGCAAAGGGTGCGCTCCCTTTTCACTGAGCACAAAATTATGATTGCTCATACGCTGGCAGGTGTTAGCCGCCAGAGGGAAACTCAGAAACATTGGTCCCGCCATCTGCTTACGCAGGCAGGAGACGTCAGTATCCAGAAACGGCCTGCGCCCGACTTCGGACGAACAGCCCACAAGCACGAAAGCCGATAACGCCAGTCCCCAGATTTTTACCGGATACATCATTTTCACTCACCATACCCGCCTGCCAGGCAGCGCAGGAACATTAACCGGAGAAGCGTGTCGTCACGCCCCGGGCTGAGAGAATAACAGAAAAATTCACTCCCGGCCCGCCCGGATAACACATGGCTGAAAAGACAAAATTCAGGAGGTCACGCGCCTCTCAGCTCACTTCGTAGCCTGCACCACGAATAGCGTTCTGCAAAGAAGACGTACCAGCGCGCTGCGGGTCATACTCAATAGTTACTTCACCATTTTCCTGCTTCACATCAACGCTCTGTACACCATCAATAGCTGTCAGTGCACGGCGGATAGACGACACGCATCCGTCACAGGTAATACCATCAACAATAAAACTGACTGTCGTCATAAAACTCTCTCCCTTAAGACGTAACATCATAGTACTATGAAAACATGCCTGTTTTTACAACATAAACAAAAGCAACCATGCAAGACTCCTTTTATCTGCCAGCTTCACAGCACGACATGACACCCTTGCCTGACCTGCTATGGCGCGACACAGGCCTGCACCGGCTTATGCTTTCGGCTCTCCTGTCCCGACTGAAAAATCAGCTGCTGCTTGAAAACAGTGCAACACAGACACTTGACGCCTGGTGCCGGCAACAAAAGCTGGCTTCTGCCCCGGCTATCAGGGCAGTGCGCGTAAACTCTGACACGCCTGCGCCCCCCTGCCCGCCAGAGCTGGCAGAACATCTGCAGCTCACATCCCAAAATGCATCTGAAACACTGCGCTATCGTCATGTGCGCCTGATATGCGGCGCTCTTACACTCTCTCATGCAGAAAACTGGTACAGACCAGACAGGCTGACAAAGGAGATGAATACAGCCTTAGAAACAACCGAAACTCCATTTGGCCTTGTCACAACGCCTCTTGGTTTTTCGCGCCGGACACTGGCAGAGCAGGATTTATGGGACCCTCTGCCCGACATAACGGCAGGCATGACTATTCCTGACGGAAACAACTGCCAGTTACATCTGCCCCGTTTTTTGTTTCGTCATCAGGCTATCCTGAAACGACATGACGCAGCCCCTTTTAGTGCAGTGATTGAAACCTACACCTCGGACCTGCTTCGCTTTACACCGCCGCACATAGCCTGAACAAAAAAAGGAGGCCGCAGCCCCCTTTTGTACAAACAACCTCTCTCAGGCATCTTCTCCCATTCGGGTCTGATCAACAAATTCCTCCGTTTTCTCATCCAGCGAACGGGACTTTCTGCCCCCTGGTCCGTGCACGTAAAGATCTTTACGATCAACTTTATCAACCACCTCTGGCTGAACAGGCATCAGGTAGCGCGGCTTACGCATATGATCAGCAAGCTGAAGCTTCGGATTAAAGACGGAATTGAACTTCCACAGCATTTTAACAAAATTGGTCTGCCCTTTCATCAGCAGACGGCCGGCAATACCTGCTGTGTCTTTGAGCGCCTGCCAGCCCATATGCTTGGTGTTAAGCACCTGCTGTGTTTTGACCAGCTCCTCATAAAACTCGGGCAAAGGCAATTTAGTTGGCAATACAGCATGCTGAATATCAAACAGGCGATAGTCGCGGGTAATAAGGCGCCGGGATTCTTTGTGCCAGATTTCTGTTCCCGGATAAGGCGTTGTGACAGAAATATTCACAATTTCAGGAATTTCGAGACACCACTGACGCACAGCCTCAAAACGACTTCTGTCCCATGACGGGTCAGCAATAATATTAATAGCCACGATCAGCCCCAGAGAACGGGCATAGTCCAGAGCCTCGAAATTTTTGTCCAGTGAGACACGCTTACGAAACTGTTTCAGGCCTTCTTCATCAACGGCTTCCATACCAATAAAGATGTAGGAAAGACCGATCTCGCTCCAGACCTTAAAAACCTCTTTATTACGCAGCAGAACATCAGCCCGCGTTTCAAGATAATATTCTTTTTTAATCCCGCGCTTCTTAATTTCATTAGCAATGGCCATGCCATGCTCTTCATGCACAAACGCAACGTCATCGACAATAAAGATACCCGGCTCTTTAATATCCTCAAGCTCGTCAGCAATCGTCTGCGGGCTGGCTGTGCGGTACGAACGCCCGTAAAATGTCCAGGCAGAACAAAAAGTACAATCCCACGGGCAGCCACGGGCAAATTCAATAGAGGCAGCAGGATCGAGCGTGCCGATAAAATATTTATTACGATGCCTTAACAGGTCCCGGGCAGGGCGGATATCATCAAGGGATTCCACAAAAACCGGTGGTGGCCCTTCACCATCAGGCGTAATCACACCCGGAACAGTCAGCAGGTCCTGCCCTTTTTCTATCGCGCTGAGCAGCAGGCCGACAGTTGCATCGCCCTCACCTTTGAGAATGCAGTTTACCGTGCCTTCTGAGAGGGAGAGGATATCCTGAGCGATGAAAGAGACCGAATGTCCGCCTATAAACTGAAACACTCCGGGAAAGCGCAGTCGGGTCGCACGGCACAGATCTATGATCTCGGGCACATTCGCCAGGTAATTACCCGAAAAACAAATAACATCAGGTTTGAAATGACTGACCAGCTTCCAGTAATCGTCATGCGTTTCAACCTGAAGATCAATCAGCTGCACATCATGTCCGGCATTACGTGCAGCGGCAGCGACCAGTTCCAGACCCAGAGGCTCAAGCCTGAGAAACACTTTTGTATACATCAGTGCACTCGGGTGTACTGCCAGAACTTTCATACCATTTTTTCCCGTCATCAAAGATCATGCTGACCGCAGAGCTACTGGCGATCATTCAGTGAAATAATTACTATACACGGCATGACGAATACCGCCCGGTAATTTGCCGGTATTTATTATAATACCAGCATTACAGCACAAAAGACTATCTTTTCAGAGCAAAACATTTTGCTCCGGCAATGCTGTGGAACCGGGGTTAAGATATCGGGATAAATGATAAAAACAATCCACCACAGATCAGAACAGACCTGCGCAGTCGTTCATGCTCACCCTATATATTTTTTGTTATACGCGGAGGAGAATCTAACTTTTGTAATGCAAGCCCATATAAAAACAGGCTAATCTGCGAGATATAAAAATAATCGCACCCGGTTAAAAGCCATGGACACGTAACTGATCAGTAATCACATTATAGTGTTATAAAAATTTTATCGTATTACAGGCCAGAGTATTTTCTGCCCCGGCCTGTAACAGTCAGCAGAAATCAGGGAAGGATTTCTGTTTCAGCAAAGAAGAAACGAATTTCGTTTGCTGCGTTTTCTGCGCTGTCAGAACCATGTACTGAGTTTGCTTCAATGCTTTCAGCAAAACGTGCACGAATGGTGTGTGCTTCAGCTTTTTTCGGGTCTGTTGCGCCCATAACGTCGCGGTTTTTTGCAACTGCGTTCTCGCCTTCGAGCACCTGCAGAACAACCGGACCAGAGATCATGAAGTCAACGAGGTCTTTGTAGAAAGGACGCTCTTTGTGAACAGCGTAGAAAGCACCAGCCTGAGCAGGTGTCAGCTGTACGCGTTTCTGAGCAACGATTTTCAGACCTGCTTCTTCAAAAACAGCGTTGATGTTGCCCGTCAGGTTACGACGTGTTGCATCTGGTTTAATAATGGACAGAGTGCGTTCTGTTGCCATGATATAATGACTCCCTGTTATATACAGCCCCGTATAATACGAGGCCTGTCAGCGTGTTCCTCTAGAACATATTCCGGCAGGCTGGTAGGTCTTTCGCTTCATTGTTCTTATTTGCATCCTTAACGAGAGTATCCCGGTGAGCCTTCTTATCATTTCCGACCTGACCCTTCGCATTGCAGGGCGCACCCTGCTTGACCAGGCCGATCTCTCTGTCGAACCAGGACGCAAAATAGGGCTCATAGGCCGCAACGGGGCCGGTAAATCAACACTTCTGGCCGCGATTGCCGGTGATATTGCGCCTGACGGAGGGGATATCCGCCTCTCCTCACGGGCACGTATGGCCCGCGTTTTGCAGGAAGCACCGGCCACCGGCGCCTCGCTGATTGATACAGTGCTGGAGGGGGATGTCGAACGGTCCTCTCTGCTCGCAGAGGCAGAAACAGCGACTGACCCTGCCCGAATCGCAGCTATTCATGAACGCCTTCTTACTATCGGCGCTGACAGTGCTCCCTCACGCGCAGCCTCAGTCCTGGCAGGCCTGGGCTTTAATGCCGAGGCGCAGCTGCGCCCCATTACCGATTTTTCGGGCGGCTGGCGTATGCGCGTCTCCCTTGCAACAGCACTCTTTCTCGAACCCGATCTGCTGATTCTCGATGAGCCAACCAACCATCTTGATCTTGAAGCGACCCTCTGGCTTGAAAGCTGGTTAGCCCGCTTCTCCGGGGCTGCAATTATTGTAAGCCATGATCAGGGGCTGCTTGATTCCTGCGTTGACGCCATAGCCCATCTCGACAAGGGCAAATTATCCCTCACGCCAGGCGGCTACCAGAATTTTGTACGAATCCGCACCGAGCAGGCTCTGCAACAGGCCCGGCAGGCTGAAAAAATTGCGGCACAACGCGCACATATGCAGTCATTTGTTGATCGCTTTCGGGCAAAGGCAACAAAGGCCCGTCAGGCACAGGCGCGCCTTAAAGCTCTTGAAAAGCTGCCTGTTATAGAAAGCGTTGTGGAGGACGCCCCCGCTCAGTTCAACTTTCCCGAACCTGAGCAGCTCCCCCCGCCTATGCTGCTTATGCAGCGTGTGTGCGCCGGTTATAACGGCAAAGCCATTCTGAAAGACCTTTCACTCAGACTGGACATGGATGATCGTATCGCGCTGCTGGGTTCTAACGGCAATGGTAAGTCAACCTTCGCCAAACTGATTGCAGGCCGCCTCGAACCTCTTTCAGGTACGCTTGAACGCAACCCACGTATGAAGATTGGCTATTTTGCGCAGCACCAGACCGAAGAACTGATTGCTGAGCAGACACCGGTCGACCATATGAGCCGTGCTATACCAAAAGCACCTCTGCCTGCTGTCAGGGCACAGCTGGCCCGCTTTGGCCTTGATGCGGCACGCGCTGAAACACCGGTGAAAGACCTGTCAGGCGGTGAAAAAGCCCGCCTGCTTCTGGCACTGGCCACGCGCGATGCCCCGCAGCTCCTCATCCTTGACGAACCGACCAACCACCTTGACCTTGATGCCCGCGATGCACTGGTACGCGCTCTTTCAGCCTTTGAAGGCGCTGTCTTACTTATCAGCCATGACCCGCACCTGACCGAACTGATTGCTGACCGGCTCTGGCTCGTTGCCGATGGTAATGTCACGCAGTTCGATGGCGACATGGCAGAATACCGCTCATGGCTTACTGAACAGAGCCGTGCAGGTAAAGAGCAGGATAATGCATCGAAACAGCCCAGCCGCAAGGATGACCGCCGCGAACGGGCCGAGCTGCGCCAGGCACAGGCGCCTATACGCAAAACAATTAAAGATATCGAAGCAAAACTCGCAAAACTCGCAAAAGAACACGCAACGATCGAAAGTAAACTGGCCAGCCCCGAGCTCTATACTGACGGACAGGCCACAGAAGTAACCCGCCTTAACACGCGTCTGGCCGCGATTACAAAAGAGCAGGAAACCCTGGAGGAAAAGTGGCTGGAAGCTGAATCTGCTCTTGAAAATTTTCAGTTTTCATAAAAACAATTATTTCAAAATGCGAATAAATATGTTTATTTTTCATTCACAGTATCAAAACCATTTCTTTAACTGGATCGGGCAATGCGCTTCAAGAAAAAAATAAAATCTCCATCCCGTTGAAATTAATAGTTAATTTTATGAAAAATACGTTATATTAAAAGTTTACTCATGTTTCGCAGATTACAAAAACCATCAAATGGGGTCATAAGTCACGTTATGAGCTACTGTATCTTTCTCATGACAAGCAAAGAGCTTCGCCTGATATGACCTCTCCGTCTGCCCCCACAGAAAAAAAATCAGCTGTTGCAGAACAAAGCGCCGAGGCTGAGTGGCTGGGCAGTATCACGAGTATTCTGCGTTTTGTCGTTATACTGGTTATAATCGCGGCAGCTGTCTGGCTGCTGAGCGATGTACTGACTATTACCTTTTCTGCGACATTATTTGCCGTCGTTCTTTCAGGACTGTCGCGCATCCTGGTTAAAAAGCTGCATCTCTCTTATGGATGGGCGCTGTGCGCAGTTGTTATTCTGCTGATTGCTGCTGTTGCCCTCCTGGTATGGGGCAGCGGCCCGGCGATCGTTGAAAATGCCCTGCGCCTGAAACAGGCCCTGCAACAGCAGGAAGTACTGTTGCGCAGTAACCTTGAAAATAACCAGGCCGGACAGTCTTTACTCAACTACCTGCCCTCCTCTCTCAGCGGGCAGCAGGGCAGAAGCAGCCTCGATTTTCTTGGCTCGCGCATTGCCGGGTCGATGACAGGTATTGTCGGCTCAGCTTTTGGTGCTGTTGGCACGGCTGTTGTCGCCCTGATTGCCGGTTTATATTTTGCCATATCCCCCTCATTATACGCTAATGGCGTTCTGAGGCTTGTGCCCGTAACACAGCGCCCCCGTGCACGCACTCTGATGCTGCGCACCGGTCACACTCTCTGGGCATGGGTCGCCGGACAATCGCTTGATATGCTGGTTGTCGGCGTTCTCTCCGGTGTTGGGCTGTGGTTTATTGGTGTTCCGCTTGCCCTGGCACTTGGCGTTCTGGCCGCACTTTGTAATTTTATCCCCTATATCGGGGCTATTATGGGGGCTGTTCCGGCTATTTTGCTTGCACTTTCACTTGGGGTGCGCGAAGCAATTATGGTTGCAGCCCTTTATAGTGTGATACAGTTTTTTGAAGGCAACGTTATGGCTCCCCTTATCCAGCGTCACGCTGTTAAAATGCCACCTGCCATCACAATTCTTTCGCAGACGCTGTTCGGTGCCATTCTTGGGTTTCCCGGGCTTATTCTGGCCTCTCCTCTCACTGCGGCGTTGCTATCAGTTTTTGACGGCCTTGCCCCGCCTTTGAAGGATGATGAACACATATGACATAGTCTTCAATACCTGCCTTCAGCAGGTATTACCTCCTCACCCTTAGTTTACACCGCTCTGCAATTATTGGTTTTTTCAGAATGCGCATTCTCCTTGTAGAAGACGACCCAACCGTTAAAAGCTTTATCGTCAGAGGCCTTAAAGAAGCTGGCCACTCTGTCGAATATGCTGACAATGGTAAAGATGGCCTGGCACTTGCCACCAATGTTCAGTTTGACATCATTATTCTTGACCGCATGCTGCCAAGTGATGTCGATGGTCTGCACATCGTTGAAGCCCTGCGTAAGAAGAACGACGCCACACCTGTGCTGCTTCTTTCCGCTTTGTCTGATGTCGATGAAAAAGTCGCAGGCCTCCAGGCCGGTGCGGATGATTATGTCACCAAACCATTTTCTTTCAGCGAGTTACAGGCACGTATTGACGCCCTTGTCAGACGCAACCGTAACGACCCGCAACTTCCTCTGACACGCCTGGCTATTGGCGATCTGGAAATTGATCTGTTATCACGCACAGCCAAACGTGCCGGGCAGAAAATTGATCTTCAGCCACGTGAATTCAGACTGCTTGAATTTCTGATGCGTAACGCCGGGCAGGTTGTTACACGTACCATGCTGCTTGAGAACGTGTGGGACTATCACTTCGACCCTCAGACAAACGTCATCGACGTTCATATTTCTCGCCTGCGCCAGAAAATTGATAAACCTTTTGGCCGCCCGCTTGTACATACGATCCGTAACGCCGGGTATATGCTTCAGGAATGAAGGTTTTTTCATTCCGTCGATTAACAGCGCTGACACGCATCAAGCTACGCTCTGTCAGCCTGCGTTTCGGCCTGGCCTATGCTGTTTTATTTATTGGGTCTGCTATGCTGTTCCTCTCCTTTATCTGGTGGGGAACAGTCGGCCTTATTGAGCGTCAGACTGAACAATCTATTACCTCTGATGCTCATCTGATATTTAATGCACTACAGCTACATAAAGATACCTCTCTCAGTACACTGATTAACGAGCGCCTTGAGCAGGATATTGATGACAATGCGCTCTATCTGCTTGTTAACAAAAATGGCAAACGCATAACCGGAAACCTCATCGAGTGGCCTTCGGTTATTAAAACAACCCACTCCTGGTATACAATTCTGGTAAAACGCGTCGACATTGATAATGTCGCCAAGGTCAGAGCCTATGATATGCCCGGAGGAGAGCGCCTGCTGATCGGGCGTGATATGCGCGGCCTGACCGAGCTCTCACATATGCTCACAAAAGTTCTGCTGTGGGTCTGTGTCATGATTGCTCTGCTGGCTTTCAGTGGCGGCCTGCTGACACGCCGCCTGTTAAGGCGCATCATTTCTTCTATCAGCCGCACGACTTCAGCGATTACACAGGGCGATATGACGCGGCGCCTGCCTGTGCACGGGCAGGATAAGGAACTGGATGCTGTATCAGCAACAGTTAACGAAATGCTTGATCGTATTGCCCGTCTGATGGATGGCGTAAAACAGGTCTCTAACAGTATTGCCCATGATCTGCGCACTCCGCTGACCCGCGCGCGCAACCAGCTTGAAGAAGCCGTTATTCATGCAACGAATGAAGACGAGTTACGTGCAGTCATTAACCAGACCATTCGCGGCCTTGATCACCTGACAAATATCTGCTCCGCCCTTCTGCGTATCGCGCAGATTGAGGCTGGTGCCAGACGCTCCGCTTTTACCCAGTTTGATTTTGTAGCCATCCTCCAGGATATCATTGAATTTTACGAACCTGTTGCTGAAGAAGAAAACCTGAAACTGGCGCACTCATTCCCTGAAACACTGATGTTCTTCGGTGATCGGACCATGTTTCAGCAGGCCGTTGTTAATCTGGTTGATAATGCCATTAAATTTTCACCTGCCGGCGGCGTCATAACCCTGAGCCTGAAGGTTATCTCTCCCCTGCCCGATCAAAAAAGTTCTCACCCTCAGATGGAACTTATCGTTGAGGATCAGGGTACAGGAATGACCGAGGCTGACATGGCACGTGCTACAGAACGTTTTTTCAGAGCTGACCAGGCCCGCAATACACCGGGCTCAGGCCTGGGTCTCTCTCTTGTTCAGGCCATTGTTCAGCTGCATGGCGGAACGATTAGTTTGTCTTCGGCAAATCCGGGTCTGAGAGTCGTTATCACTGCCCCTCTGTCCCTTGCCTAAAAAATAAAAATCTTATAGCGTTTTAAGCATATGTTAGAATTTTCTTATAATTTGATTTTTTGTTTCTCAGCACCAGCCCTCAAAAACAGGGAACACAGCCACGCTAACGTCCTTAATTCATAAAGGTAAGGCATGAGACATTCTCTGCCCATCGCTATTATACTCATCGCTGCTAACATCGCGTTATCAACCACGATGGAGCGGGAGCAATGTGCTCCCCCGCCCTCTGACCTGATAGACTCCGGCGACCGTCGTATATTCTGCGCCCCAAAACCAACAGTTAAGCCTGTTGTTGTTACATCTGACAGTAAAGCCTTCTGCGCATCGCTTGTTAAAGCAATTGATGAATATAAGGAGCAGGCTTTATCTCCTATGATTAAACAAATGCGCGATAGTGGTGAGGATTTATGTAAGAAAGGCATGGTAAGGTCTGGCATAGTAAGGCTGAGGCGTGCGTTAATAAGCCTTAAAAAAACAGACGATATACCTTAATATTTGTATAAAATATCAGTTTTCCGGGTTTTAACCCTGTAAGATATTCAGGGCTTTCATGTGCCTGTCCGGGCCAATCTTCTCTTGTCGGTAACAGGTCTGGTTTCTGCTGGCATTCAGGCGGAACAATTTATGCCACAAAGCAGAAATATTACTAAATACCTCAGGTCATAGCTCACGCTGCTGACCAGAATAAAACGGAGACATTTTATGAAACGTCACGTGATGTTAGTAGCCCTTGCGGCCACAATGATCGTTCCTGCAACAATAACTCAGGCAGCTGAGACATCAGCAGAAAACCAGAGCACCACCAGACTCATTCTCTCTGGCAGTGGCACAGCTCAGGCTCAGCCTGACCAGCTAAAGGCACATTTCCGCATTGAAAGCCGCAACAGTACCGCAGCGGCAGCACAAAAAGCTGTTAACACTCTGGTACATGACGCCATCGAGCAGGCTAAAAAAAATAAAGGCATCACCTACACTGTACAAAACTACGATGTTTCAGAGTGGCGTGATGATAAAATAAAAAATAAATCAACCTGGTCTGCCAGCCAGACGCTGACACTTGTCTCAGCAGACTCCGATGCGCTTTTGCCCTTAACCGGGCAGCTTCAGAGCAATGGCCTGTTATTAGAAGGCCTGGAATGGTCTCTCTCACCAGAAAAGCAAAATACACTTCTTCTGGAAGCAAAAAAGAACGCCGTGACTGACCTGCAAAAGCAGAGTGACACCCTGGCGCAGGCTCTGAAAATGCATGTTGTGCGCTTTGAAAGAATTTCTCTTTCTGACACGCCCTTCCCTCGTCCGCTGATAATGGCAGCAATGGCAAGAAGTAAGATGGCAGAAGATGCGCCTGCCCCTTCTGCAACAGCAGAAACACAAACAGTGCATGCCACAGCATCAGCTACGGTGCTCTTAGCACCCTGATGTCATAATTTTTTAAAAGAAAATATGAGGTTCTTCCTCTGCCGGTTTGAGCGGCAGAGGAGTTGCATCCTGCTTCAGCGAGGAGCCAGAACCATAACCATCTGACGATTCTCAAGACGTGGAAGCTGCTCAACTTTAGCTTCTTCTTCCATTTCTGTACGAATACGCTCAAGAATTTTAATACCCAGCTCCTGATGCGCCATTTCACGGCCACGGAAACGCAGAGTAATTTTTACTTTATCGCCGTCGCCAAGGAAGCTTTTCACAGAGCGCATTTTAACCTGGTAGTCATTTTCGTCGATATTCGGACGAACCTTAACTTCCTTGATTTCAATAACTTTCTGCTTTTTACGCGCTTCGTTGCGTTTTTTCTGCTGCTCGTATTTAAACTTGCCGTAGTCAAGAATTTTAGCAACAGGCGGCTCAGCGTTTGGGCTGATCTCAAGAAGATCAAGTCCGACACCATAAGCGCGGGCAAGCGCATCACGGGTTGTAAATACACCCGCCATCTCGCCATTTTCGTCAATAAGACGAACCTGGGCTACACGAATTTCCTCATTAACACGTGGTCCCTCACGCGTAGGCGGCGCGGGAATAGGGGGTCTGGCTATGGTCAGCTCCTGTTAAATATTAAAGCATACGGGTGGAAATTTTTAAATGAAACTCCACCCGGCTGGTTAGCAATGTGCGCAATTTTGCGCTTTTTTTCAAGCAGCACAGCCCAGAAAAGCGCGAATCCTGCTCTCACTTTTTACTGTTTTACTCAATGTGTGCTTTTCTTACGCAGGTCTGGTGGTGTTGCCTCAGCCTTCAGTTGCTGAACAATCTCCTCTAAACCTGCCATTGTCTGATCCTGGCTGCCAAGGCGGCGCATCGCAACGGTACGCTGCTCAGCCTCACGACGGCCAACAACAAGAATCACCGGCACACGTGCAACACTATGCTCACGAATCTTGGCGTTAATTTTGTCGTTGCGTGTATCTGCCTCGACTGAAAGGCCAGCATCACGCAGCGCAGCCGCTACTTCCTCTGCATACGGGGCAGCATCACTGACAATAGATGCCACGACCACCTGCACAGGTGCCAGCCACAGAGGGAAACGCCCTGCATGCTGCTCGATCAGAATACCAAGGAAACGTTCGAACGAGCCCAGAATCGCACGGTGCAGCATAACCGGGCGATGACGGGCAGAATCCTCACCGATAAACGAAGCATCAAGACGATCTGGCAAAACCAGGTCAACCTGAAGCGTGCCGCACTGCCAGTCACGCCCAATAGCATCGCGCAGAACAAACTCAAGTTTAGGACCATAGAATGCCCCCTCACCCGGGTTATGCTCATATTCAACACCGGCTGTCAGGCAGGCCTCTTTCAAAGCGCTCTCTGCTTTATCCCATGTTTCGTCACTACCAGCCCGCTCTTCAGGGCGATCAGCAAATTTAACCCGAACATGTTCAAAGCCGAGATCCTGATAAACCTCATAAAGCATTTTTACGAACTTAACGGTTTCATCAGCAATCTGATCTTCCGTGCAGAAAATATGGGCGTCATCCTGCACAAAGCCGCGCACACGCATCAGACCATGCAGCGCACCTGATGGTTCATAACGGTGACATGACCCGAACTCGGCCATACGCAGGGGCAGCTCACGGTAAGAACGCAGGCCATGACGGAAAATCTGCACATGGCAAGGGCAGTTCATGGGTTTGAGTGCGAGAGTTTTGTCTTCGTCCTCAACCGTGGCAACAAACATGTGGTGGCGGTATTTATCCCAGTGGCCTGAAGCCTCCCACAAGCCACGATCCACCAGCTGCGGGGTTTTAACTTCCTGATAACCATGGCGGGTTTGCGCACGACGCATGTAATCCTGCAGCGCAGTGTATAAACGCCAGCCTTTATGGTGCCAGAAAACCTGACCCACGGCTTCTTCCTGAAAATGAAAGAGGCTCATTTCACGGCCGATACGACGGTGGTCGCGACGCTCGGCTTCCTCCAGCTGGTGAAGGTGCGCATCAAGCTCTTTCTGGTCACGCCAGGCAGTGCCATACACACGGGTCAGCATGGGGTTGCGATGGTCACCACGCCAGTATGCACCGGCAACCTTCATCAGCTTAAATGCCGTACCGACATCTTTCGTGGTGCGCAGATGTGGCCCACGACACAGATCAAGCCACTCACCCTGACGATAGACAGAGATATCCTCACCTGCCGGCAGGTCACGGATCAGCTCAGCCTTAAAGCGCTCTCCTTTTTCTTCAAAAAAGGCAATGGCCTGATCACGTGGCCAGACTTCGCGCACAAAAGGCTCAGCCTCAGCCACAATCTCTTTCATACGCTGCTCGATGGCGGCAAAGTCTTCAGGCGTAAATGGCTGATTTCTATAAAAATCATAGTAAAAACCATTTTCGATAGAAGGGCCGATGGTGACCTGCGTACCAGGAAAAAGAGACTGCACAGCCTCAGCCAGCACATGGGCCGCATCGTGGCGAATCAGCTCAAGGGCTTCGGGGTCTTTACGGGTAACAAAGCGTACACCAGCATCAGCCACAATTTCACGGCTGATGTCACACAGCTTCCCATCGACCTCCATGGCAAGCGCAGCCCGGGCCAGCCCTGCGCCAATTGACTCAGCGACGGTTGTGCCTGTCACCGGCCCGTCAAAACTACGTACGGATCCGTCTGGCAGGGTAATGGCGGGCATAGGAAAACTCCGAAATATCAAAAAGGTTCAAAACTGTTTAATGACGACTCATGAGAGCCTCTGCAACCCTGCCAACACTCAGACGTGCCAGGTCGGGCTCAGAAAGCACCTGCACCTGTCCGTTTCTGCGCCCTAAGGGCATTGTCAGAGCAGGACTGCTGTGGGCTGAGTACAACACTATACACTCACACCCCATCATTGCTGCAAGATGTATCGGCCCTGTATCATTACCCACTGCGAGGCAGGCATGCTCTGCCAGCACAGCAAGTTCTGCCAGTGTCGTCCTGCCTGTATAATCCTCTGCCTGGGGGCACAGCGCACAAATCTCTGCCGCCAGCGCTTTATCTGCCCCGGCTCCGACAACGACAGGTGTAATTCCCGTCCTCACCAGATGCCGGGCCAGCTCACCATAAGACGCGGCAGGCCAGCGTTTTTCGGGCCTGTGGGGTGAAGCACCCGGTACAATCAGCGCATAGGGCGCCTGTCGTGCCGGGTCTTTCATGCCCTGAAGCCAGCTGATATCCGGCAATGGCACATCAGCTATACCTGCCATACGCAGCTGATCACGCTGGCGCGGCACAGTGTGCATGTCATTACGCCAGGGGTTAGCATGAAAAAATGTCCCGGCAGGTACATGCCCTGACCAGTGACGTTGCCCTGCCAGATAGAAGTAACGTGCTGTACGCCCCGATGTCTGCAAATCATAAATACGGTCATAACCGCGCAGCTGGCGGCGCAGCTGCATCATACCTTTCAGATTACTCCAGCGTGGACGTTCGTCGGTCAGAACAGCATCAAACCAGGGAGCAGGACTCGCAAAAGCAACAAAAGGCTTTGTCGTAAGAAGCGTAATATGCGCCTGGGGATGTGCTTCACGGATAGCCTGAAACGGCCCGAAACTCTGCACAAAATCACCCAGAGCACCAAGCCGGATAATAAGAATATTTTCTTCTGCGGGAGCAGGCAGCCGATAAGTAATGTGTTGCATCAGGGCATATCAGGGTCAGCAGCCTGCACGGCGAGGTCCTGCCGGGCCAGATCCGCATCATGTGTATCGGGAGCCAGCTCAACAACCTGCTGCCAGTCGCTGCGGGCCCCTGAGAAATCACCGGCCTGGCCGCGGATAATACCGCGTTCAAGCAACACAGCCGAATCCTGCGGTGCTATTTCAGCAGCACGGGCGATATGCCGTTGGGCCTGGGGCAACAGTCCATCCCTGCGTTCAGCAGAAGCCAGAAGCATATAGGTCTCAGCACTTACCTGAGGCGTACGGGCAACCAGCGCACCCAGATCACGCGCCACAACGTCAAAATGTCCCATCATCAGCTGAGCTCTGGCTCTGAGCAGCATAAGGGTCATGTCTGCGCCCTGCAGGGAAAGGCCATAATCAGCGATCGTCACCGCCTCTGACGGCTGAGAGGCCGCAAGCCAGGCCTGTGCCGCCTCTGAGGCAATAACCGCCCTCTGCTCGTCAGAACTGTCCGGGCCGGAGAATGGTCCATTACGTGCAAGGTCGTTTAAAATTTTTGCCGCTGCCACTTCTTCTCCCACAGACATCTGAGCCAGAGCAAAGCAATGCAGCGCAGGTCTGCCGCCATTATGTTTCAGCCAGTCCTGGGCGTAATCACGTGCACCATAGGGATCATCCCCCGTCATCACATCACACTTTGCAGGCGACCATACCGCCTCAGAGAGGGCTTTACTTTTCTCTGTCAGCTGATGCGAAGGTGCCACAGAGTTACCCCCTTCAGCTGCGGCAGCACGGGCGCTGTCAGTCACCTGAAAAGTTAACAAAAATACAGGAAAAGCCAGAAAAAAACCTGAGGCGAAAGAACGTTGCATCATGACCCTTTAAAATATTGCAAACAAAATTGCCTCACAGACAAAACATAAAAGGCAGGAAGTAACCGCTGTAACAGTAGGTTATTTGAGAAAAACCATGCTAACAGAATCGTATGAGCGATCAAAAGCCCCCGCCTGTTATCCTGCAGATCCTGCCAGCCCTGAACCAGGGGGGTATAGAGCGGGGAACTCTGGAAATAGCCTCTGCTATCCAGCAGGCCGGCGCGAAGGCTGTTGTTGTCAGCGAAGGTGGTCAGCTGGTGCCGGCACTCACCCACTCGGGGGCAACTCATATTGTCCTTCCTCACTGCGGCAAAAAATCACCCGTTTCGGTTTTGCATAACGCGCGTATTCTTGCCCGGATTATTAAAGAACACAAAGTCAGCCTGGTGCATGCCCGCTCGCGCATCCCTGCATGGACAGCCTGGCTTGCCTGCCGGCGTACCCAAACCCCGTTTGTCACAACATGGCACGGCGTGCATAACTCTGACTTTCCTGGCAAACATCGTTACAATGCTGTGCTTGCACGCGGTGACAGAGTTATAGCGATCAGTCGGCATATTGGTCAAAAATTAACCTCTGAATATAACCTTACACCCGATCAGCTTCGTATTATTCCCCGCGGTGCTGATATCAGACAGTTCACCCCTGAAGCCGTCTCCGGACTGCGGGTACACAGCCTGAGCGAGCAGTGGAATATACCGCCTGATAAACATATTATCCTCCTCCCCGGTCGTCTGACCGAATGGAAAGGTCAGGCTTTTCTGCTCCAGGCCTTGTGCCACCTCAGAAAACAGGCCCCTCACCTGCAATGGTGCTGCCTTTTTACAGGAACAGGTTCACCTGAGAATAAATTTGAAAAAAAACTACTGGGCCTGATAAAAAAATCCGGCCTGACTGACGATGTCTTTTTTACGGGGCACTGCAGCGATATGCCCGCTGCTTTTGCTATGGCCACTGTGGTGGTTGTGCCCTCTCTGCGCCCCGAACCCTTTGGCCGCGTTGTCGTTGAGGCACAGGCTATGTGCTGCCCTGTTATTGTTACAGCCCACGGAGCCGCCCTCGAAACCGTCAGAAACGGCCTGACAGGCCTTGCTATCCCCCCCGGCGATGATGTCGCACTTGCAGATGCGCTCCGGATTGTTCTCGAAGCTTCTCCCGAAGGGCGTGCCTCTATGGGGCAGACTGCACGAAATGACGTGCTGCTTAACTATACAACTCTGAACATGCAGCATGCCACACTTGGCACGTATGATGAGCTCCTTGGGACCCGTCTGGCAGAAACATTCTCACACACGATGGCAGACACAGCCCGGCAACAGGCCGAACAGGGAGAACTTTCTGTGAAAAATTACTTTTCACAGCTGGCGCACCCTGGGCAACACACAGCACATGTGTCAGAGAATACGTCTTTCCATCCCTCCGACGCAGAGTTCTGACATGACCTTCCTTACGCCTGCCATGCCGACACCGGCTCTGCGTCCTGTTCCTGAGCGTATTGCCTTTATGGCTGCCCCGACTGATAACGCCAGCCAGACCCGTGACCTCCTGGCGCAGCATTATGGTAACGTCTCTCTCGAACAGGCTGATATTATTGTCTGCCTGGGGGGAGACGGCTTCATGCTCGAAACGCTGCATAAAGTACTCGATGCTGATTTATCGACCCCCGTTTATGGTATGAACTGTGGCTCTGTCGGCTTTCTGATGAACCCTTTGCAGCAGGACAATCTGCCTGAACGGCTGGCCCGCACGCAGGCGGCTGAACTCAACCCCCTGTATATGACGGCAGTCTCCGACACCGGAGAAGTCACTCATGCACTTGCCCTGAATGATGTCTTTTTGTTTCGTCAGACACGACAGGCAGCAAAGCTCCGTATCGACGTTGATGAACATGTGCGCCTGCATGAGCTGATCTGTGACGGAGCGCTGATTTCTACCCCGGCCGGTTCAACAGCCTATAATCTGTCCGCCCACGGTCCTATTGTGCCTCTGTCAGGCAATCTTTTGCCTCTCACACCTATATGCCCTTTCCGTCCGCGACGCTGGCGCGGGGCACTTCTGCCATCAACTGCCCATGTGCGCTTTAGTGTGCTGGAGCATGAGAAACGTCCGGTTGCAGCCGTTGCTGATTCACTGGAAATCAGAAATGTTGTCGCTGTTGATGTTCATGAAGACAGAAGTCAAAAAGTCACCGTGCTGTTTGACCCCGGACAAACGCTCTCTGAGCGCATAGTTGCTGAACAGTTTTCGTCATGATGCCACATATTTGACATCTGATGTGATAGTATGGCGCTCTGATACCACCGTTATAGTTTTTCCGGGTCGATATATTCCTGATGCGTAATCCTTTTTCTTTTTCTTTCTCTGTCCTGCCTGCACTCTGCGCTGCTTTTGCGCTGCCGGCTGCCTCGGCCTATGCTCAGGTCACGACGAATACCGAGATTCTCGACACACTCCAGACACAGGCACAGCACAGCACGCCCCCCTCGCGGCATGCACCACCTGCCAGGCGCACGCAAAAACCTGCGGCCGCGCCGGCGCAGGCAACCGGAGGTAATAGTTCTTCAGCGACAGGCTCAGCCGTGCCGGCAACACCTAAGCCCGCAGTCAAAACAACAATACCCGATATTCCTCAGGCCCCCCCACCTGACCCGCAGCTGACAACACCCCCCAATATTGAGCTGCACCCCTTTCCTATTCCGCCACAGCCGGTTGTTCAGCTTAAAGCTGCAGGTAAAGTCACTGAGATTAAAAACGGGATACGGGTTACATTTGCTCCCAAATCAGCAGATCTGAACCCGGTAACACACCAGGCTATTCTGACTTTCGGGCAGAAACTGGCAGAAAACCCCTATAAGCAGGCGCTGATCAACGCATATAGTTCAGGTGCGACTGATGACCCCTCACTGCCACGCCGCATGGCTTTCTCACGCGGTCTGGCAGCGCGCAGTGTGTTAATGAATGCTGGCATACCCTCAACGCGTATTTACCTGCGGGTTATTGGTATTCCCCACGACAGCGAAGGAAACCAGGCCGGCACCCAGGATTTTATTGAGATTTCACAATCCGGGAATGACCCTTCCTGACCCTTTATTAAACCAGACAGGATTTTTGCAGGATGTCCCGCCCGTCACGTTATTGCCTCAGAATGGCTTTGTTTCTTGCCTGTGTGGTTGCCGGGGCAGCCATACTGTGGGAACCGCTTTACAAAGCTTTTTTCTATAACCCTCTGTTAAATGGCCTGATTGCAGCCATTCTGCTGACTGGTGTTATATGGAACATCGTTCAGACCCTGCGCCTGTCAGCTGAGGTCAGATGGGTTGAAGCCCGTAAGCAAACCCGCACCAGCCTCGTAAACACCAAACCACCTCCGCTGCTGACACCGCTGGCAACAGCTTTCAGACTGAACGAATACCATAACGGACAGCACACAAAACTACCTGCCCTGACCGTACAGGCTTTACTTGATTCGGTTTCAGGGCGACTGGATGAAGGACGTGAAATATCACGCTACCTGACAAGCCTGCTTATTTTTCTGGGTCTGCTGGGCACTTTTTACGGTCTTTTGCTAACCGTTGCGTCAATTGCTGATGTTATTTCGGGCATGTCAGTCAATGGTAATGCCCTTGATGCCATGTTCGAGCAGCTCAAAACCAACCTGGCAAAACCACTGCATGGTATGAGCACGGCATTTTCAGGCTCACTTTTCGGGCTGGCCAGTGCACTGATTGTTGGGTTTCTCGACCTCACAGCCGGACAGGCCAATAACCGATTTTTTAACGAGCTGGAAGAATGGCTGACCGAGCAGACAATATATACAAACACAACACCGGCTGCTGCAGCCACCACTACTGTAGCTGCCGACCCTGCCCCCGCCTACACGCAGGCACTGCTCGAACAGACGGCTGAAAATCTCACAGCGCTACAGCAAATCATACGTGCCAGCGAGGCAAAGCGTGAATATGAAATGACGCAGCTGGTCAGGCTGACGGAACAAATGTCACGGTCTGCCGGGCAGGCAGATATTCTGCGCAGCATAGAGCAGCGGCTTGAGCAGATCATACAAAACAATCATGACGGGCGCGTTCAGATGACAAATGAGCTCAAAGACAGCCTGCGTGTTCTGGCCCGGATAAAAAGCACTGACGGTATAACCTCAGACCAGGAAAAACACTGACCATGGCCCGCCGCCGCAGAAAACCCTATACCGGGCCAGACGCATGGCCAGGTTATGTTGATGCGCTTTCTACCCTGCTGATGGTCGTTATTTTTGTTCTGCTCATTTTTGTCGTGGGGCAGACACTGCTCTCAGCCGCACTCAGCAGAAGACAGCATGCACTTGAAGGCTTGGAGGGGCGCACAACGGCCCTCGCTCAGCAGGTGCAGTCTGAGCATATGCTTAACGATACCCTCAGCACCACGGTCTCTGCCCTGCAAAGCCAGCATGATGCAGATGCCGCAGCACTTGCTGCCCTCAGAATCGCAGATCAGAACCAGATCAGCAGCCTGGATGATGAAGTCAGTGAGCTCAACACGCATCTTGCAGCAGCCGGACAGGCTGCCTCAGAAAACGATACTCAGATTTCTGACCTTACGAAAAAACTCAACGACGCTCTGGGTACAAAAGCACAGGGGATCAGTCACTACCGCTCAGAGTTTTTCGACCGTCTTCAGAGTGTACTGCACAACCAGAAGGGCGTGCACATAACCGGCGATCGCTTTATTTTTCAAAGCGAACTTCTCTTCCCCCCTGGCAGTGCTGACATATCAGAGGCAGGCCGGAAGGAAATCATAACTCTTGCCCGGACCCTCAGGGAAGTAACGGCTCATATTCCGGCCAGTGTGCCATGGATTTTGCGCGTGGACGGCCATGCCGACCGCCAGCCTGTGCACACAGCCTTCCCTGGTAACTGGGAACTTTCCAGTGCCCGCGCCATCACGGTGGTTAAGCTTCTGGTCGCGCAGGGTGTAAGCCCGGCACATCTGGCAGCTACTGGTTTTTCTGAATATCAGCCTGTCGACAACAACGACACGCCAGAAGCCTATGCCCGTAACCGGCGCATTGAGTTTCGTCTGACCGAGCGATAAAAAAAAGACGTCTTCTTTATGAAGACGTCATCGCGTTTTCTATCTCAATACGTCCCTGTGTCGCCAGTTCATCAACACGCTCATTTTCAGGCACACCCGAGTGCCCCTTAACCCAGTGCCATGACACATCGTGCGGTTTGGCCGCAGCCAGCAGCTCACGCCACAAATCCATATTAGCAACAGGGTCGCCCGCTGCGTTACGCCAGTTACGACGCACCCAGCCGGTGTGCCAGCGTGTAATGCCATTGCGCACATACTCGCTGTCTGTGTGCAGTCTGACAATACAGGGGCGTTTAAGAGCCTCAAGCGCTCTGGTCGCTGCTGTCAGCTCCATGCGATTATTGGTGGTTTCTGCCTCACCACCTGAAAGCTCTTTTTCTTTGCCTTTAAAGCGCAGCAAAACACCCCATCCGCCAGGACCAGGGTTCGGGCGGCAGCCGCCATCCGTCCAGATTTCAACAACATCCTGCTCAGGAGCAGAACCCGTCTCAGAGTCCATATCCATCAAGTGTCTCCCTTGCCAGATGAAAGCGCAGACGCTTCAGATAATCGAGCGGATCTTTCCGTGTGACCAGGGCGTCTGCCGGTGTATTGATCCAGTCATACAGCCTTGTAAGTAAAAAACGCATCGCCGCACCACGTGCAAGCACAGGCAAAGCTTTTTTCTCGGCCACGGCCAGAGGTCTGACTTCTTCATAGCCACGAAGAATACCCTGAGCAAAGCGGGCATTAAACCGGCCCTCAGCGTCAAAACACCAGGCGTTGAGACAAATTGCAATATCATAAGCCAGCAGATCAGAGCAGGCGAAATAGAAGTCAATTACCCCTGACAGCTCACCCTCAAGGAAGAAAACATTGTCAGGAAACAGGTCAGCATGAATTTGCCCGCGCGGCAGATCAGGCTGCCCGTCAGCACCTGGCCAGAATGGCAGAATACGTGCCAGGGCGGCTTCAATCTCATCTGTCAGGCCAGGCAGCACATCGTCAGCCGCGGTGCCACAGCTTGCCAGTAAGGGCCGCCAGGCCTGCGGCCCAAGGCCGTTAACACGAAGCGGTGCATAGCTCTGCCCGGCCAGATGCAGGCGGGCGAGCACCTGCCCGAGCGGACGACAATGAGACTGATGGATAACTTTTGGCCAGGCACCCGATAAAAAAGTGGTAATTGCTGCCGGGCGCCCTGCAAGAACTTTCAGCATCTGCCCGGCCTTATCAGCAACCGGCTGCGGGCAGGCAACGCCCTGCGTGGCCAGATGCTGCATCAGCTCTAAAAACCAGGGAAGCTCCTGCTCATTAACGCGCTTTTCATACAACGTCAGAATGAACTGACCCTGGGTGGTGCGCAAAAGGAAGTTGCTGTTTTCAACCCCTTCTGCGATGCCACGGCACTCGGTCAGGTCTCCGAGTGCATAGTCTGCGAGGAAAGCGGTCAGAGCTTCATCACTGACATCCGTATAAACAGCCATCTGCGCCTTAACCGAGTGGTGCCGGCAGACGGAAGATAACGCTTTCTTCTTTTACAATGCGCTCATCAATCTGAAGGGTGTAGCGTTTAGCAAGCTCCGCCACCATTTCCTGAACCAGAGCCTCAGGCGCAGAAGCACCTGCGGTAATACCCAGGGTGTTCACCCCTTCGAGCACTGTCCAGTCAAGGTCGCACTGACGCGGCACGAGCAGAGCACGACGTGCACCTGAACGCTCAGCCACTTCGCGCAGGCGCTGCGAGTTGGAAGAATTGGGCGAGCCAATAACAATCACCAGGTCACATTCAGCCGCAATCGCTTTTACAGCTTCCTGACGGTTGGTTGTGGCATAGCAGATATCCTCACGCTTAGGCCCCTCGATCAGCGGGAAGCGCTCGCGCAGAATTTCGACAATCTCAGCCGTATCATCAACTGAGAGCGTGGTCTGCGTAATAAAGGCCAGACGTGCCGGGTCAGCAGGCTGAACCGTGCGGGCTTCCTCAGCATCGTTAATCAGTGTGACAGCACCAGCAGGCAGCTGCCCCATTGTGCCAACCACTTCAGGGTGGCCGGCATGGCCAATCATCAGAATGTGGCGGCTGTCAGGGCCACCACCGGCAAAGTGACGCTCGGCCTCGCGGTGAACCTTAGACACCAGCGGGCAGGTCGCATCGAGATACAAAAGATTACGGCGCTCAGCTTCGGCAGGCACGGTTTTAGGCACACCATGAGCTGAAAAGACAACATGGCCATCAGCCGGAACTTCATCAAGTTCCTCAACAAAAATGGCACCCTGTGCTTCGAGCTCTTCAACAACAGTGCGGTTATGTACGATTTCATGCCGGACATAAACAGGGGCACCATAGCGGCGGATGGCTTCCTCCACTACACGAATGGCACGATCTACGCCGGCACAGAAACCACGTGGCCCGGCAAGAAGGACCTTAAGGGTTCTGGTATGAGCGGCGTTATCTGCCTGTGCTAAGGTAATGGTCTGAGTTTCCTCGGGCATGGTATTCCCCAAACTGACAGCGGACGGTATAGAAGAAGCTGAGTATGATAAAGGCTGTTATAAAACGATGCTACACCCGAACTTTACAAAGCACGGCTATTGCAGGCATGGCCTACGCAAAGCACAGGGCATATGCAAGCCGTTTTCGACACTCTCATACCATATCAAAGTCTTTTAGCGTTCTTTTTAACACTCATTCACTACGTTTTCACTTCCAGACTGACAGATCCGGATTCACATATGCTGCACATGCTCACCCGCTCACGCCGTTTCTCTCCTCATCTGGTGCTGGCCGGTTTTATGGCGCTGACTTTGCTATCTGGCTGCGCAGAAGAAGAAGATAAATCACTGGCATTTGCTCCGGCCTGCCCTGTGACACAAATTCCGCCTGAAGCAGCCGATTACTATCTGTATGACGGAAAAACCCCCAGTTTCACTAACCTGGTGACACGCGCAAGCATTCTGACCCTGCGCGGTGACTGCATTGCAGCCGGCCCGAAAGAGCTGACAACCCGTATTGCACTGCGTTTTGGTATCACCAAAGGGGCAGCCCTGCGCGACAGCACGATAACCCTGCCATGGTTTATCGTTGTGCTACACGGTGACAAAATCGTGAATAAACATATTTTTAAACATACTTTTACCGTGCCGGCTAACCTTGCCAACTTCACGACAGATACGAAGGTCGTTACGGTCTCTTTGCCGATTGCGCCCAAAAATATCGCGTCTGATTACCAGTTTCAGGTGGGTTTCCAGCTGAATAAACAACAGCTGGAATATAACAAAAACCATAAAACCGGTTCTGATTTTCGCTCTTACTAAGCGAAAAGCCCTGTGCCTGCGGTTTAAACCGCAGGTGCTTCAGGAAAGCGTGCAGCCTCAATTGCCGCAGCCTGACGAGCCGCAAGCTGCTGCTCGTTATACTCACCCACAACTTCGCGAAACAGCTCGCTCCAGTTCATCTTCACTTTAAGACGTAAAAAGACTGATCCAAGACCAACAGCTGAGCGGTCAACCAGCACAAACTCACGCGGCAGGCTGACACCGCCGGTACGCTGCAGCCCCTCATGCACACGGCTCAGAATTTCACGGCTCTGATCGGGATTATTCTCATCCTGAATATAACGTTCCTGATCGTCCATAAGCGGGCCAAAGAGAAAACCAGCCCACTCGTTGAGCACATCCACTTTCTCTGAGCTGAGGTCTTTAAAGCCCCAGGCTTCATAAGCTGCGGCAGCACGGTCTTTATCCTTTGTGCGCAATGCCTCAAACAGCTCGATATTCCCGCTGATAAAAGATGGTTTGAAAATACGAATCGCACCAAAATCAAACAGGTTCAGGCCAAAATCGTCACGCAGTGTGAAGTTGCCCATATGCGGGTCACCATGCACCACACCATAACGATAAAGCGGCAGATACCAGGCACGAAACAATGCACGGGCAATCTTCTTCTTCTCATCCTCTGACAACCCGGCATCAATCGCTTTACTCAGGCTGCGCCCCTGCACCCAGTCCATCGTCAGCAGGCGGCGGGTACTTAATTCATCAACCGGTTCTGGCACAGTCACTTCAGGGCAGTCCGCCAGAATGGTACGATAGAGGCGGATATTGGCTGCCTCACGCGTGTAATCGAGCTCTTCGCGCAAACGCTCGCTCAGCTCTTCCACAACGTTATCCTGACGGATGGCGTTATCAAGTTTGTGATATACACCTATCGCCATACGAAACTGCCGCAGGTCAGACTCCACGGCGGCTTTCATATCAGGATACTGCAGTTTACAGGCCACACGACGCCCGTCATTTAATATGGCCTGATGCACCTGCCCCAGGCTGGCTGCAGCCGAGGCCTCGCGACCAAAGGCCTTAAAGTTTTTCTCCCAGGCCGGACCAAGCTCTGCTGCCATACGGCGGCGCACAAAGCTCCACCCCATAGGTGGCGCATTTGACTGAAGCTCTGCCAGTTCTTTCGCATACTCCTCAGGCAGAGCCCCCGGAATACTGGACAGAAGCTGAGCGGCCTTCATCAGTGGCCCTTTAAGGCCACCAAGAACACCCTTCAGGTCTTCTGCATAAGAACTGCCAGAAGAACGCAGGCCCATTTTATGACCTGCATAGCGTGCCGCAATGCCCCCGACTGTGCCGGTGGTCTGCATCATACGGCGCAGCTCACCAAACATGCCGGTATTATCAAGATCACGTTCTGCCATTAGCTCAGACCTGTTCCAGCTGGTCAATAAAACCAGAAATCACATCAAGACCCTTACGCCAGAAATGCGGGTCAGAGGCATCAAGACCAAAAGGAGCCAGCAGCTCTTTATGCCTCAGGGTGCCACCGGCTTCGAGCATGGTCACATATTTATCAGCAAAACCGGGGGCGCCTTCACTGAACACACCGTACAGCGCATTAACCAGACAGTCACCAAACGCATAGGCATATACATAGAACGGTGAATGGATGAAGTGCGGGATATAAGCCCAGAACACATCATACTCAGAGCTGAAATTAAAGGCCGGACCCAGGCTCTCAGTCTGCACCTGACGCCAGATTTCACCAATCTGTTCAGGCAGCAGCTCACCCTGTTTACGGGCATCATGCAGGCGGGTCTCAAACTCGTAAAACGCGATCTGCCGCACGACCGTATTGAGCATATCCTCCACTTTTCCTGCCAGCAAAGTGCGTTTACGGGCGGGATCTTTTTCTGCATCAAGCAGCGACTGGAAGGTCAGCATCTCGCCAAACACACTGGCCGTTTCAGCAAGTGTCAGAGGTGTGCTGGACTGATAATAGCCCTGACGCGCGGCCAGAACCTGATGCACACCATGACCCAGCTCATGCGCAAGTGTCATAACATCGCGGGTACGGCCATGATAGTTGAGCAAAATATAAGGATGCGCTGACGGCACCGTCGGGTGTGCAAAAGCACCGGGGCTTTTACCCTCGGCTGGAGGCACATCGATCCATGGATTTGTCAGGAAGGTTGTAATCACCTCACCCAGGCGCGGGTCGAAATCGCTATAGGCTTTCTGTACAATGTCTTTAGCCTCATCCCACGGGATTTTGCGATCCTGTGTGCCAGGCAGAGGAGCATTACGGTCCCAGTGCTCAAGCTTATCAAGGCCCATCCACTTTGCTTTAAGCCCGTAATAACGATGGGCCAGGCGCGGGTAATCGGCCCGCACAGCGGAAACCAGTGCGTCAACCACTTCGTCTTCAACCATGTTGCTCAGGTTACGTGACGAGGTGGGACGGGCATAATGGCGCAGAGAATCGGTAATAGCTTTATCTTTTGCCAGCGTATTCGTAATCAGCGCAAACAGACGAATATTATCAGAGAAAACCTGACCAACGGCCTTACCTGCCTGCTCACGCACAGCACGGTTCTCATCTGACAAACGATTGAGCGCATCGCCTACAGTAATGGTTTTACCATCGAGGGTGACGCGCAGCCCTGCAATTGTTTCATCAAACAGACGAGACCAGGCCTGTGCTCCTGCTACGGATTTTTCGAGCAGAACTTTCTCGACTTCATCACTCAGCTGGTGCGGGCGAAACAGGCGCGTGTCACGCAAAAACGGCTCCCAGCGCGCCAGCGCAGGCTCTTTAAGCTTTGCCTCAAGCGCAGCATCATCAAGCTTATTAATCTCAAGGGTGAAGAAGAGCAGGTCACCTGCAATATCTGTCAGGCGCTCGTTAACTGACTGACTAAAGCGGGCAATAGCCGCATCAGAAGAATTGGCGGCAAATAACAAAGAGGCATAAGAGCCGGCTTTGCCTAAAATCTCGTCAATTTCTTCACTGGCCGCAATTGCCTCAGCCAGCTCTGCGCCCGATAACCCGCCGAGCTTACCCTGATAGCGGGCAGCAAAAGCCCTGGCACGGGTATGAGCATCGGTCAGATCCTGCTCAAGCTGCGGGTCTTCCATACTGTTATAAAGAGCAGAAAGATCCCAGCGCGGCAGGGCAGATGTTTCTGCTCCCTGCGTGGTCTCTGCTTTGCGAGCTGTATCAGCTTCCGCAGCTGCGGCTGGAAACCGGGACAGATGAGAAAAATGCGCTATATGTTCCATTCCCTCACCCTACACTGCATTTGTGCAGGGTGCGAGAGGATGAAAAAACAACTCTGCCAAAACAAGAGCAGGATTATCCCCTGCCCCTGCTTTTATGACAGTTTCAGGCGCTTTTTTTTACGGCTTCACTCTCACAGGTAAAACCGATGATACGTGCGTAGTCACGCGGCACGATCTGCCAGAAAGAAGGCAGAACCTCATCCCATTTATGCAAAAGCATAGTGGCATAGGGTGAGCCGGTTTCTTCAACATGACGCGTTACGAGCGCATGCAGTTTCTCCTGCCATTCAGGCTGCGTGACACGGGTCCAGAGCAGCGAGTCAGCATTAATTTTGTCTTCAAAGTTGTTTTTCTCATCAAAGACAAAGGCCATCCCGCCGGTAAAGCCTGCGCCGAAATTGTCACCCGTCTGCCCGAGAATAACAACCGTACCACCGGTCATATATTCACATGCATTAGAGCCACAGCCTTCGACTACAGCCGTCGCACCGGAGTTACGCACCGCAAAACGCTCACCGGCCTGACCGGCAGCAAACAGCTCACCTGCTGTCGCACCATAAAGCACCGTGTTGCCAATAATCGCATTCTGGTTCCAGACCAGACGTGATGACGGAGACGGACGGACGGTAATGGTCGCACCCGACAGCCCTTTGCCGACATAATCGTTGGCATCACCCAGCACTTCAAGCTTCAGCCCCTGCACGGCAAAAGCCCCCAGTGACTGACCGGCAGAACCGCGCAGACGCACAGTCAGATGACCAGGCACCAGAGTTTTCATGCCAAACTGACGCACAATAAGTGAAGAGATACGGGTGCCAATAGCACGCTGTGTGTTCTGCACATTGTACTGAAGCTGCATTTTCTCACCATGTGAGAAGAGCGGCTTTGCGTCATTAATCATCTGAGCGTCGAGGGTATCCGGCACCTCGTTACGCCCTTCAAGCGTGCAGTAACGGGCATACGGGCCGGGGTCGGCCTGAACCAGCAGAGAGTTCAGATCGAGGTCATCCAGATAGTCTGCACCACGTGACACCTGATGCAGCAGATCTGTGCGGCCAATGATCTCATTCAGGCTGCGGAAACCAAGTTCAGCCAGAATATTTCTGACATCTTCCGCAATGAAAGAGAACAGGTTGATAACCTTCTCCGGTGTGCCTTCAAACTTTTTACGCAGCTCTTCATCCTGCGAGCACACACCAACCGGGCAGGTATTAGAATGGCACTGACGCACCATGATGCAGCCCATAGCCACGAGACTTGCTGTGCCAATACCAAACTCTTCAGCACCCAGCATCGCGGCAATCACGACATCACGACCGGTTTTGATACCACCATCTGCACGCAGTTTAACGCGGTGACGCAGGCGGTTAAGCATAAGCACCTGATGTGCTTCTGCCAGGCCCATCTCCCACGGCAGACCAGCATATTTAACCGATGTCAGCGGGCTTGCCCCTGTGCCACCTGAATGGCCGGAGATCAGGATGGCATCAGCCTTCGCTTTTGCAACACCGGCTGCAATCGTACCAATACCTGAACGGGCTACCAGTTTAACTGTTACAGTTGCATCCGGGTTGATCTGCTTCAGGTCATAAATCAGCTGAGCCAGATCTTCGATCGAGTAAATATCGTGATGCGGCGGCGGTGAAATAAGCGTAACACCCGGGGTCGCATGACGCAGCTTAGCGATCAGCTGTGTCACTTTAAAGCCAGGCAGCTGACCACCTTCACCTGGTTTTGCACCCTGAGCCATTTTAATTTCCAGCTCACGGCAGTCGTTCAGATACTGTGCCGTAACACCGAAACGACCAGAGGCAACCTGCTTAATAGCAGATGAGGCATTGTCACCATTGGGGCGTGGCTTTGCACGAGCAGGGTCTTCACCCCCCTCACCCGAGTCAGAGCGGGCACCAATACGGTTCATCGCGATGGAGAGAGTCTCATGCGCCTCAGGGCTGAGCGCTCCCAGAGAAATAGCCGGGGCAATCAGGCGGCGACGCAGCTGGGTAATGCTTTCAACCTCCTCAACCGGGATAGGTGTCCGGCCAGGGCGGAAGTCAAGCAGATCGCGCAGAGCCACAGGGGGCTGTGCCTTCACTGCCTCGGCATAGCGCATGTAAAGCGAGAAGCTGTCGGTCGAAACTGCGGTTTGCAGCAAATGGATCACGTTGCCATCAAACGCATGCTGCTCCCCTTTACGACGCAGCTTATATAGCCCGCCAACCGGCAGAGGCAGGCTGCCTGAGTGCCAGGCCTCTTTATGGAAATCGAGCACATTGCGCTCAATACCAGACAGACCAATGCCTGAAATGCGTGAAGGCATGCCAGGGAAAAACTCAGCCGTCAGCGCACGTGAGAGGCCAACAGCCTCAAAGTTACAGCCACCACGGTAAGAGGCGATGATAGAAATGCCCATTTTGGACATAATCTTAAGCAGGCCTTTATCAACCGCTTTACGGTAACGCTCAACACACTCACGCAGCGTCAGCTTGCCGAACAGACCACGACGATGACGATCAGCAATACATTCCTGCGCCAGGTAAGGGTTTACCGTGGTTGCACCCACCCCGATGGTCACTGCAATAGCATGCACATCCAGGGCTGTCGCTGTGCGCACGTTAAGCGAAATAAACGTACGCAGGGAGTGACGCACCAGATGCGTGTGCACCGCAGCTGTTGCCAGAATCATCGGAATATAAGCGCGGGTGGCAGACTGCTTCTCATCACTGAGGAAGACATGCGTACACCCTTCGCGCACAGCTTCTTCTGCTTCACGACGAATACGCTCAATAGCCTCGCGCAACCCGCCCTCACCCGCTGATGCAGGGAATGTGCAGTCAATAACGGCCGTTGAGTTGCCACAAAATGCGATCAGCGCCTCATACTCACCCGAGGTCAGAACCGGGCTGGGCAGCTGGAGCATTTTGCACTGATCAGCTGACTGGTCGAGGATATTGCCAAGGTTACCCAGACGTGTGGTCAGGCTCATCACCCGGCTTTCACGCAGAGAATCGATTGGCGGATTTGTCACCTGGCTGAAAGCCTGACGGAAATAATGCGACAGACCACGATAGCGCGAAGACAGCACGGCCAGAGGTGTATCATCACCCATTGAGCCGACAGCCTCAGCAGCATTTTCGACCATCGGGTGCAAAATAGCTTCAAGCTCTTCGAGGGTTGCACCGGCAGCAAGCTGACGACGACGCAGCACTTCGCCCTCATACAGGACAGGCTCAGTCACATCAGAGCGGACAACCGCACCGATTTTTTGTGTACCGGCAACCCATGAGGAGAACTTATGACGGGCAGCCAGAATATCGAGCAGCTCTTCATTGCCAAACAGTTTTGCCTCGTGGAGATCAACACCAATGATCTCGCCTGGCCCAAGGCGGCCACGTGCGACCACTTCGCTTTCAGGCACACGCACCATACCGGTTTCTGACCCGATAATCAGCAGGTCGTTCTCAGTCACCGTATAACGCAGCGGGCGCAGACCAGAACGGTCAAGACCAGCGATTACCCAGCGGCCATCAGTAGCACACAGAGCGGCCGGGCCGTCCCACGGTTCCATGACGGAGTTGCAATACATGAACATGTCACGATGGCTCTCCTTCATGCAGGAGTGACCACCCACACTGGCCGGAATCATCAGCGCTTTAACCGCAGGGGCATCACGACCGGCAAAAGTAAGCAGCTCAAACACGTTATCGAGCACAGCCGTGTCAGACCCGCCGGCCTGAACAAGCGGCTTAATATCGTTCATCCAGGGATCAAGGTCAGGGTGAGACAGACGTGTCTCGTGACTTTTCATCCAGTTGATATTGCCTGAAATCGTGTTGATTTCACCGTTATGCGCCAGCCTGCGGAAAGGCTGGGCAAGCTTCCATGTCGGGAAGGTGTTGGTTGAATATCTCTGATGATAGATAGCAAAGCGGCTGACAAAACGCTCATCCAGAAGGTCAGGATAAAACTCGGTCAGATGCTCAGCAAGGAACATGCCTTTATAAATAATAGAACGACATGAGAGTGAGCAGATATACAGATCAACCTGTGCAGCAATCGCAGCTTTTTCAATTTTGCGACGAATAACATACAGGTCACGCTCAAGCGCATCCTCCGACTTACCTGGCAGATTACGAATCATAATCTGCTCAATTTCAGGGCGGGTTGCGTTGGCTTTTTCACCAATACAGGCGGTGTCAATCGGCACCTGACGCCAGCCGTAAATCGTGTAACCAAAAGCCAGAATTTCGGTTTCAATAATCTGACGGCACAGTTCCTGAGCGACCATGTCTGTTTTGGGCAGGAAAACCTGACCAACAGCGATGATGCTGCCGTCCTGATAGTCACCGGCTTTTGCAATCGCATCCGCAAAGAAAGCCTGCGGAATTTCAACGTGAATACCTGCACCGTCACCGGTTTTACCGTCGGCATCAACCGCACCACGGTGCCAGATGGCACTCAGCGCAGCGATACCAGCCTCAACCACATCACGGCGGCGCTTGCCATCAATAGCCGCAATCAGGCCAACGCCACAGGAATCGCGCTCATCCGCGGGGTCATACAACCCCTCCAGAGCGTGAACATTGGCGTCCCACTCTTTAAGAAAAGTCTCTGCATTTTCCAGCGAGTCTGCGTTATGGAGCTTGTTCATGTCACTCATCCCTGCACCGCTGCTACGCTGGCTGGTGCGTTTTCCTCAATCCACTTATCGATACAATCAGCTGCATCACGACCATCACGAATGGCCCACACAACCAGGCTGGCACCGCGCACAATATCACCTGCGGCAAAAACACCAGGCAGGCTGGTCATGAAAGTATCAGACTTAACAGCAAGAGTGCCCCAGCGTGACACTGACAAAGCAGGCTGCGCCCATAATTTTGGCAGTGGTTCAGGGTCAAAACCCAGCGCCTTAATGACAAGGTCTGCTTCGATGGTGAAAGAGCTGCCATCAACAGCTTCAATCGCCTGACGACCTGAAGCATCGTTCTGCCCCAGGCGCATACGCACAGCGCGAACACCTGTGACTGTCTCATCACCCAGAAAAGCCTCTGGTGCGGCGAGCCATACGAAATCAACACCTTCTTCTTCAGCGTTTTTCACTTCGCGGGCTGAACCAGGCATATTGGCTTTATCACGGCGGTAAAGACACTTAACTGACTTCGCACCCTGACGAATAGCTGTACGCACACAGTCCATCGCTGTGTCACCACCGCCGATAACCACGACATTACGCCCCGCAGCATCAAGGCCTTTTGCCTCGTCTGTCAGCGTATCACCAAGAGAGCGACGGTTAGATGCTGTCAGGTAATCAAGAGCTTTCTCAATACCTTTCAGGCCGGCACCCGGGCCACCCAGGTCACGCGATTTGTAAACACCGGTTGCAACCAGAACAGCCGTATGACGTTTACGCAGCTCAGCGAAAGAGAGCTCGCCTTCAGCCTCACCAATACCCTGCCCCATGTGGAAGATGACGCCACCATCCTCAAGCAGTTTATGACGGCGGGCTACGATATCTTTTTCAAGCTTAAAGCCCGGAATACCATAAACCAGCAGGCCACCCACGCGGTCATACCGGTCATAGATATGAACCTGATAGCCTTTGCTTCTCAGGCGGTCAGCTGCGGCAAGACCTGCAGGACCAGCCCCGACAATACCGACTGACTCACTACGCTCGGTTACGGGAGAAACAGGTTTAACCCAGCCTTTTTCGAAAGCTGTATCGGTTACATAACGCTCGACCGCACCAATAGTTACGCTCTCAAAGCCTGGTTCGATAACGCAGCTGCCTTCGCACAGACGGTCCTGGGGGCAGATACGGCCACAAATTTCAGGAAATGTGTTTGTCGCTGAGGAAATTTCATAGGCTTCTTCAAGACGGTTATTGGCCGTCAGCATAAGCCAGTCAGGAATGTTATTTCCAAGCGGGCAGCCAACCGAACAAAAAGGCACACCACACTGCGAGCAGCGGCTCGCCTGAGTTGTTGCCTCCTGCGGTTTGAAATCTTCATAAATTTCATTGAAGTCGGCTTTACGGGCCGGGGCTGTACGCTTTTCGGGCTGCTGCTGCGCAACAGAAACAAACTTGAGCATTGATTCGGTCATGGGGGCGCCTTCCCGATTAAAATGGCGCAGCAGACACACTACGCCCAAAACAGGTTAGCCTGAGGTAAACTCTTCCCCCTTTTGTGAAAAGACAGCAAAGCTGACCTTTCTCTGTTTTTCACAAAACCGAAACGTCGTAATATGTAAATTTGTTCATAAACATAGGACTCAAAAGAGTCCTATTGCGTTATAATATCCTGTTTTGAAACAACAATACCTGAACGGCCACCACCCGGACGAAAGCGCTCCATATAAAAAGGCACACAACGCTCAATGCTGTTTGGCTCCATATCCAGCTCGGCAAAACCAGGCTCACCCGGGGACAGAACATTATCCTGCGAGAGCATACGGAGCTGATCACGCGTGAGAATCTGACCTGGCAGACGCTCAAAAAACGCGGCCTGGAGAGTGGCGATCCAGCCAGGCACTCTGACCAGCAGGTTTTCACGCTTCGTCTGCGCCAGAATCCAGCGATAAATTTCACGCATTGTCAGGATATCCGGCCCGCCCAGAGACCAGGTCTTGCCGGCCTCAGCAAGCTCAGGCGTCAGAATAATACGGGCGATACTCTCAGCCACATCACCCACAAAAACAGGTTGAAGACGGGCAGAGGCACCATACACCGGCATAACCGGCAGAAAACGCGCCAGAGAAGCAAGGCGGTTAAAGAAATGATCATCCGGCCCGAAAATAACGGACGGGCGAATAATCGACGCTGTGGGGATATATTGCTTCACAGCCTCCTCACCCGCAGCGCGGCTACGCCCGTAGGCTGAAGGGGCATCAGAGGCGGCACCAAGCGCTGAGACCTGCACAAAGGTCTCCACACCCGCGGCGGCAGACAGGCGCGCAACACGCTTTGCACCCTCGACATTTACACTTTCAAGCCCCCGCCCGCCCAGCACGGCAACCAGGTTCACAACAACAGAGGCGCCCTTAACAACACAGGCAACAGCCTCTTCATCCTGCACGGGGGCATAGAACGGGGCGATCTGACCGACATCACCAAGCGGGCGCAGCAGAGAAGCAAGGTCGGGCCGGCGCCCGGCAACACGCACAAGATACCCTGCACGGGCCAGGTGCTGAACCACATACTGCCCTACAAAACCGTTCCCACCAAAAACGGTGGCTATTCTGCCTGCGCTCATCTGTCCCTCTCCTGCCTGATCTGCTCACATGCAAAAAACAGGCTCTGTTCTGTCAGCTATCTGAAGACATAGTAGCATACCCATTACCAAAAGGCCGCAACAACCCTGACATCACAACACCGTATAAATGACCCCCCACAGACTAAGAGACTGTAATTTTATGAAGTTATACAAAATGGTAATGAAAAAAAACTTCATAAAAATGAAAAAAATCATTTTACCCGATTGACGCACCTGGCCTGTCGCGATAAACACCCGTTCACCGACCTGATGCAAACAAACTTCAGGTAGTCATTTGAGCCCAGATGGCGGAATTGGTAGACGCGCAGGTTTCAGGTACCTGTGGCCGAAAGGTCGTGGAAGTTCGAGTCTTCTTCTGGGCACCAATGCGATGGAAATCATCGTATTATGACAATCAAAGCAGGGCACTACCAAGCCCGCTTTTAAAATACCCCTTAATGAAAATTCGGCCTTTATCTTAAAAGAGTTTTTTTTAAGCGTCTCTCTGCATCTGCCACAGATATCCTGACATGCAGCAAATTCTTTAAGATTACATAAAATTCACTCTTCGCATCATCCTCTTCTTCTGCGAATGTCTGCGTGCAGAGAATTCATCTCTGCTTTCACACTCAGCAGGAGAGAATTCGTGAAAGCTGCAGTTGTTACCAAAGACCATAAAGTCAAAATTACAAATAAAACGCTGCGCCCGCTTAAACATGGCGAAGCACTGCTTAAAATGGTGTGCTGCGGCGTATGCCACACAGACCTGCACGTTAAAAATGCTGATTTTGGAGATAAAACCGGCGTAACACTTGGCCATGAAGGCGTTGGTATTGTCAGCGAAGTCGGGCCAGGCGTGACATCGCTCAAACCAGGAGACCGCGCCAGCGTGGCATGGTTTTTTAAAGGGTGTGGCCATTGCGAATATTGTACAACAGGTCATGAAACCCTGTGTCGCAGTGTAGAAAATGCCGGTTTCAGTGTTGATGGCGGCATGGCCGAAGAATGTATTGTCGTTGCTGATTATGCCGTAAAAGTGCCAGACTCTCTCGACTCAGCCGCTGCCAGCAGCATAACCTGTGCCGGCGTAACCACCTACAAAGCAATCAAAATGACCCGCACAACGCCGGGCCAGTGGATTGTTATTTATGGCCTTGGCGGCCTGGGCAACCTCGCCCTGCAATATGCTAAAAACGTCTTTAACGCCAAAGTAGTCGCTGTTGATGTAAACGACTCACAGCTACGCCTGGCAACAGAGATGGGGGCTGACCTTGTCGTTAACCCGCGGAAAGAAGACGCCACCAGCGTTATTCAGGAAAAAACCGGCGGATGCCATGCGGCAGTCGTAACCGCCGTCGCTAAAGATGCCTTTAACTCAGCAGTTGGCGCCGTGCGTGCCGGTGGACGGGTCATCGCCGTTGGTCTGCCCCCCGAAGCCATGAGCCTGGATATTCCCCGCCTGGTGCTGGATGGAATCGAAGTTGTGGGCTCTCTGGTTGGCACACGTCAGGATTTAGCTGAAGCGTTTCAGTTTGCTGCCGAAGGCAAAGTTACGCCAAAGGTAACGTTACGCGCCATTGAAGATATCAACGATATTTTTCAGGAAATGGAAGACGGCAAGATTTGCGGCCGCATGGTCATTGACCTGCAACGCCGCACCTGATCAGCTTTATCTATGGGGTGCCTTAACGGCGCCCCAGCAGGAACAGGGCCTGCTCACCAAACAGATTAGCCAGCCGTACAGAGCGCCGCCAGGGGGCACGGCTGCCATCTTCGTCAACGGCCATCCACTGCAGCACGGTGTACCCCTCCTCCTCACACAATGCCAGGAAGTCGCGAATGGTGCACGGATGCACATTTGGCGTCTCATACCAGGGGGTGCTCCATACCGATGTCATCGGCATACGCCCTGTCAGCAGCAGCTGGAGGCGCAGCCGCCAGTGCCCGAAATTGGGAAAAGAGACAATGGCATGACGGCCAATGCGCAGCATCTGCCGCAGCACCTCACGCGGGCGTTCAACCGCCTGTAAGGTGCGCTGCAACACCACATAGTCAAACGCGCCATCAGGATAATGCACCAGGTCATTATCTGCATCTCCGTGCACAACCGGCAAACCATGCGCGACAGAGCGGGTCACCTCACGCATATTAATCTCAATACCACGCGCATCACACTGACGCTCGCGGAAGAGATGACCAATCAGCGCTCCGTCTCCGCTGCCAACATCGAGAACGCGCGTTCCCGGCTTTACCATTTCAGCAATAAGGCGCTGGTCAAGTCGCATCAGGCAAGCCCCGCATGTTCAGCAACACCGCACAGAAAACCCCTGACTGTGCGGTCAAAATCCGGCTCATCGAGCAAAAAGGCATCATGCCCTTTGTCGCTCTCTATTTCTACAAAAGAGACATTGGCCGCCACCCGGTTCAGTGCATTCACCAGCTGGCGTGACACCGAGGTAGGAAAAAGCCAGTCAGAAGAAAAAGACACAACGCAAAAACGTACCGGAGTACCCGCAAAAGCGGCTGATAAATCACCTTCATGCTCAGCCGCCAGGTCAAACCAGTCCATCGCGCGGGTGATCGTCAGATAAGAATTTGCGTCAAAGCGGTTCACAAAAGAAGAGCCCTGATAACGCAGATACGACTCCACCTCAAAGATATCACTGAACATCGACAAAGACGTTTCAGGTGCCTGCGACGCCAGCTGCTCCCTGCGCACACGCCTGCCAAATTTACGGGTCAGCGCCTCTTCCGACAGATAGGTAATATGCGCCATCATGCGCGCAACAGCGAGACCTCGCGCTGGCACTTTGCCATATTCCCAGTAACGCCCGCCATGCCAGTCAGGGTCAGCGAAAACTGACTGACGCCCCACCTCGTTAAAGGCAATATTCTGCGCGGAATGAAACGGTGACGTTGCCAGAGGGAGAACGGCCAGCATCATATGCGGGTAGGTAACTGCCCACTCAAGCGCCTGCATCCCCCCCATTGACCCGCCAACAACGGCAAAAAGGCGTTCTATTCCAAGATGTTTTACGAGACTGTGCTGGGCACGCACCATGTCACGCACCGTAATGGGCGGAAAGTCAGTACCCCAGCACTCTGAGCCGTTTCCCTTACCATCGCTGCGGACAGAGCGCGGGCCGGTGCTGCCCATGCAGCCCCCCAGCACATTGGGGCAGATCACAAAAAAGCGGTCTGTATCAATCGGGCAGCCAGGCCCGACCATGCGTGCCCACCAGCCGGGCTTACCGGTAAGCGGGTGCGATTCAGCAACGTACTGATCACCTGTGAGCGCGTGACAGATAACAATCGCATTATCGCGTTTTTCAGACAATGTACCGTATGTGCGATAAGCAACCTCAAGCGGAGCAAGATGAACACCACATTCGAGGTCCAGACCCTCCGGGAACGTCACACTGGTGTGTTTTCCGGGATCAAAAGAAGCCGTGCTGTTCATAACCGTCCTCTGACACTCCAGCAACATAGCAACATAAACAAACTTTTTGTCAGGCTGCTTTTCGCACCTGATACCAGCAAGGACATACCGGCACCAGGCACATAAAAACTATTTTCGCTTTAGCCATCCATTTTCAAAGCAGCAAGGAACGCGCTTTGCGGAATTTCAACCTTACCAAACTGACGCATGCGTTTTTTCCCTTCTTTCTGCTTTTCAAGCAGCTTTCTTTTACGGGAAATATCACCACCATAGCACTTTGCCGTTACGTCTTTTGACAATGCACCAATGGTCTCACGCGCAATAACCTTGCTGCCAATAGCCGCCTGAATAGCAATTTTAAACAGCTGCCGGGGAATCAGGTCTTTAAGACGTGCACATATTGCCCGCCCGCGGGTTTCAGAGGCTGAGCGGTGTGCAATGAAAGACAGAGCGTCAACAGGTTCCTGATTCACAAGGATGGAGATACGTACGAGATCACTCTCTTCATACCCATCCATCTGATAATCAAAACTGGCATAACCACGTGTCAGTGATTTCAGGCGGTCATAGAAGTCAAAAACCACTTCGTTAAGCGGCAGGCGATATACAGCCATGGCACGGGTGCCAACATAAGTAAGGTCAGCCTGCACACCACGACGCTCGCTGCACAACGTCAGCACCGCACCCAGATATTCATCCGGCACCATGATGGTTGCTTTGATCCATGGCTCTTCAATATGGTCGATCTGCGAGAGATCAGGCATATCAGCCGGGTTATGCAAAACTTCCTTCGTGCCATTGGTCATGGTGATGTTGTAAACAACCGACGGCGCTGTTGCGATCAGGTCAAGGTCGAACTCGCGTGAGAGACGCTCCTGAATAATCTCAAGGTGCAAAAGCCCCAGGAAGCCACAACGGAAACCAAAACCAAGTGCAGCTGATGTCTCGGCCTCGTAATGGAAGGAGGCATCGTTAAGACGCAGCTTGGCAAGGCTGTCACGCAGCTTTTCAAAGTCGTCCGCCACAACAGGGAAGAGACCACACCATACCACCGGGATAGATGGCTTAAACCCGGCAAGAGCTTTTTCGGCCGGACGACGGTCATCCGTGATGGTGTCACCCACGTTACAGTCAGCAACAGTTTTAATAGCCGCATTAATATAGCCCATCTCGCCCGGGCCAATGCTGTCAATTGGTGTCATACGCGGAGAGAACACACCAACCTGGTCGATCTGATGCACCGCACCACTCGACATCATGCGCATTTTTATGCCTCTGCGCAGACGACCTTCCTTCACACGCACCAGCACGATAACCCCGAGATAAGGGTCGTACCAGCTGTCAATCAGCATTGCCTGAAGTGGTTTTTCAGCATCACCCTGCGGCGGGGGAAGACGGGTTACAACAGCCTCAAGAACGCCCTCGATATTCAGGCCGGTCTTAGCAGAAATCTCGACCGCATCATCAGCAGGAATACCAATCACCTCTTCGATCTGCGCCTTAACACGTTCGGGCTCAGCCGCTGGCAGATCAACCTTATTGAGGATCGGAACAATTTCATGGTTGGCATCAATAGCCTGATACACGTTAGCCAGCGTCTGCGCTTCAACCCCCTGAGAGGCATCAACCACCAGAAGAGACCCCTCGCAGGCAGCAAGCGAACGGCTGACCTCATAGGCGAAGTCAACATGTCCGGGCGTGTCCATCAGGTTCAGGACATAAGTCTGCCCGTCTTTTGCCGGGTAAAGCAGCCTGACGGTCTGTGCTTTAATGGTGATGCCACGTTCGCGCTCCAGGTCCATATTATCAAGAACCTGGTTGGTCATCTCACGTGCGGTCAGTGCACCACAGGCCTGGATCATACGATCAGCGAGGGTCGATTTCCCATGATCAATATGAGCAATGATCGAGAAATTGCGGATAAGCGAAAGAGGTGTATCGGTCATGATGCTCCCTTTAAGGGATAGGAAAGAAAAAGTCAGCCATTTCCGTCTGAGTTCGCACGGCTTTTATCATAATTTTTTATATTCTCTTCGCCTCACCTGCTCAGAGCAAAGCGCAGAGCCATATTTTTCTCAGAAGGTCACGGTAATAATACGGTGCACCCATATCTCTGCCCCGCCCGATACCGCAGATAATTCATCCGACTCCTGCTCTGACTGTCCGGCAAAAAAAGGCAGTACTGCACCAGGGGCGCCAGGCGACCACAGCCCCGCGACTGAGGGCCGCCCGATCTGACTGCACAAAACACGGTCATGCCGGCGCGGTGGCAGGTCGGGCACAACCACAATCAGGCTCTCCTCACGCATCACGGGTTCATACATATCGGTATCGACCCGGACAACGTAGGCAGAGGGGGCAAATACGCCAGGAAGGACCACACTCTCCCACATGATCGTCCGGGGAAGGCCCGTATGATCAAAAACCCCCTCTTCATGCAGCCGGGACAAAGGCAGAGCTGGCAAAAACACCCCCCCCTCCACCGGTACTGGCCGGGCCACCTGCCTTTTATCAAAGGCATCAGCAAACTCTGAAAGAGACAGGCGCAAAACAGATAAGGCCGAGAAAAGGCTGCTCAGAGACGGCCAGCGATAATCCCCCTTTGCGTTACGACGCCGGGAAGGATTAAAAGTTGTCGGATCAAGCCCCGCTGCTCTGGCAAGGCCGGAAGGGGTAAAGCCGTGCTCTGACGCCAGCCCGTCGAGCGTATGCCACAGACGCCCGGCCTCAGACAGGTCAGCGACCACCGCGATACCGTTTCATGCCAAGCACTTCCTGCCTGTAGCGGGCATATCCGGCATCAGTGGCTAAAAAACGCCCCTGAGGTGAACGCTGCACGAATCCCATCTTCTGCATACGCTCAAGGCAGGGATCATCACGCAGACCTGAGGGCCGGCCTGAAGCCCCCGTCAGGCATAATCTGTGCAGAGAAGAGCGACAGCATGTTTCAAGATAAGGCTGGTTCCATACCTTCTTCATAATGTCTCTCCTGTGATATCAGTCATATGCACATCAGTTATACAGCTTTTACGTGTCTGAAAATAAAAAACGCCTGCACGGGCCAGCCGTCAGGCGCTTTCTTCGTCAGCAATACAGAACGATCAGGCGGGCCTGAAACGTTGTGTAATCTTAGTGGTGTTCGCCACTGAGTTTTTCGGCCGAATCCTGGCTGAAGCCAACCAGACAATAAGCAGCCATGAGAACAGACGGAATGATAAATGCCACAACGAAGCCAATGAAGCTTACTTCAGTTGCTGCAACAGCAAAAATATCCAGACCGCAGATAATAAATGCCACGAACATAAACAGACCCATTTTTCCGACCTTTCGTCATTGGGATAACTGACAGAGCACGCCCCTCCTGCCAGTCTGCTCCGGACTATGAAAGACCTGGAAACCGAAGACCATTTAAAAGGCAGAACGGTACTTCCTGCATATTCAGGTGCCACGCTACCTTTTTTTTTACGCAAGTCAATTTATTATTCTGCATTGCTCTTAAGCACATACTCTATGGCTTTATCACACATAAAGGTGCAGAAATTACCGCCTGGCGGGTTTACCCCTCTCAGGCATAAAAACAGGCAAAAAACCCTGCTCACATCACTGCGCTGTCAGTACCGGCATGTCGTTCAGCCAGGCAAAACAAATTTTCACAAAAGCGTGAGAATATATAAAAATAGCAGCTTCTGCCTTTGATAATAATATCTTATAGGCCCATGATTAAAGGGCTACCTGCCCTGCCTCTGGCAGGGTTTGATTGAACAGGCTCAGTTGTATTATCATACCGACTGACACAACAAACAGGATATATTACCATGGCATGGACAGCTCCTCAGGTTACCGAAATCCCGCTGGGCGCAGAAATTAACAGCTACGTTTGCGGCCAGAAAAAATAAGATACGCTCCCATGCGCCCGCTTAGGCTCAGCTGAGCTGTAAGAGCCCTGGCTGGCGTGTGGGTGCTTTCTTAGTCGTTAATGCTCGACATTATTGTTCTTGGCGCTGCTGCCGGAGGAGGATTCCCCCAGTGGAATTCCGGTGCACCCGCCTGTAAGCGCGCCCGTGCGGGTGACCCCACAGCGCAGTCATGCACTCAGGCCTCACTTGCCGTCAGCGGTGATGGTGTTCACTGGTATGTGCTCAATGCTTCGCCTGACCTGCGCACTCAGATCAACCAGACTCCGGCCCTGCACCCCCGGACCGGCCTGCGCTCAACCCCCATTAGCGGCGTTGTTCTGACCAGCGGCGAAATTGACGCTATAACCGGGCTGCTGACAATGCGTGAGAAGCAGGCCTTCTCTCTCTACGCCACGGCACCCGTACTTGAGCAGCTTGCTGCCAACCCTGTTTTCAACGCGCTTGACCGCACTCTCGTGCCCAGACACGAAATGCATTCCGACCAGCCCGTTGCCCTGACACCTGCTGGTTTTTCCATCACGCCGTTTGCCGTGCCCGGCAAAGTACCTCTTTACGCTGAGCAGGGCGAAAACCCGGCTGAAATTAAAACAGACGGTGAATTTATCGGCCTCGATATCTCAGACGGCAAACAGCATGTTCTGTTTATTCCCGGCTGCGCCATGATGACTGATACCCTGCGTGAACGCCTTAAAACAGCCGATGTCGTATTTTTTGACGGCACATTATGGACTGATGATGAGATGGTCCGCATGAGGCTGGGGCAAAAAACCGGCAGGCGCATGGGGCATATGTCTGTGGCTGACACGCCCGATGGCACCATTGCCACCTTCGCGAACCTGAACATTCCCCATAAAATTCTTATTCATATCAATAACTCTAATCCGATCCTTCTGGCTGATTCGCCCGAGCGTAAACAGGCGAAAGAAGCCGGATGGGATATTGCTTATGACGGTATGAGGCTCACTCTATGACCACACTGCTCACCCCTGATGAACTTGAGGCAGCCCTTCGTACTATCGGTGCAGAGCGCTACCACAACCTGCACCCCTTTCATAAAGCGTTGCATGGCGGCAGGCTCACCAGAGGGCAAATTCAGGCATGGGCCTTAAACCGCTATTACTACCAGGCCAGTATTCCTGCCAAAGATGCCACGCTGCTGGCTCGCCTGCCCACCCCCGAACTGCGCCGCGAATGGCGCCGCCGGCTGATTGACCATGACGGCACAGAGCCCGGCACCGGCGGAGTGGCCCGCTGGCTTAAACTGACTGAGGGGCTGGGCCTCGATACAGCATATGTTCAGTCACTCGACGGGCTTTTACCCGGAACGCGCTTTGCAGTTGATGCCTATGTGCACTTCGTACGCGATAAATCAGTTCTCGAAGCCATTGCCTCCTCTCTGACAGAGCTGTTTTCACCCACCATCATCAGTGAACGCGTGTCAGGCATGCTGCGCAACTATAGTTTTATCACTGAAGAAACACTGGCTTATTTTGCACCGCGCCTGACCCAGGCACCGCAGGATTCAGCTTTTGCTCTGGCTTATGTCAAAGAACATGCCCGCACTGTCGAACAGCAGCAGGCTGTGATCAATGCCCTTAAATTTAAATGTGGCGTGCTGTGGTCAATGCTTGATGAGCTTGATTATGCCTATGTTGCCCCCGGGCATATTCCTCCGGGCTCGTTCCGCCCGCAGGACGACCGATGACACAGGCTGACGGCACTTTTTCAGCCAGCACGGTGCTGCGTTTTGCGCGTGGCACCCGCCTGCAGTTCGACCGCGTGCGTGAGCGGTGGTTCATTCAGGCGCCGGAGCGTGTTTTTCTGGTTGATAATATTGCCGCCGAAATTTTGCAGCTGGCTGATGGTGAGCGCTCTCTGGGCGATATCAGCACGATACTGCATGAAAAATTTACAGCACCGTATGATGTTATTCTGGCTGATGTGCTGCGTATGACCCGTGACCTGGCTGAAAAACAGGTATTACAAACCGTATGACAGCCACTCCCCCACCTCCGATGAGCCTGCTGGCTGAGCTGACCCATCGCTGCCCGCTGCAATGCCCCTATTGCGCTAACCCGGTTGAACTTGAAACCCGCGCCCGCGAGCTGGACATAGCAACCTGGATCCGCGTGTTTGAAGAAGCCGCCGCGATGGGCGTGTTGCAGGTTCATTTTTCCGGTGGGGAGCCCATGGCCTTTCAGGGGCTGCCAGAGCTTGTGCAGGCCGCGTCACGCCTTGGGCTTTATACAAACCTGATTACCTCAGGCGTTTTACTAACCACTGAAACGCTTAAGCCGCTGTATGATGCGGGCCTGGACCACGTGCAGCTCTCTTTTCAGGATGCTGACCCGAACGAAGCCGAGCGTATTGGTGGCATGGCCGGAGCTCAGGCAAAAAAACTTGAAGCCGCACGCCTGGTCACTGAGGCAGGTCTGCCTCTTACTCTTAACTTTGTTATTCACCGGCAAAACATCAGCAATGTCCCTGCTATGCTGAACATGGCCGAACAACTCAAAGCCCGCCGCGTTGAAATTGCTCACACACAATATTATGGCTGGGGCCTGAAAAACCGTGATGCCCTGCTTCCCTCCCGTGCACAGCTTGAAGAAACTGAAGAGGCTGTCGCACAGGCGCGCCTGCGTTTTGGCTCACGCATTACCGTTGATTTTGTAACCCCTGATTATTATGCCGACCAGCCCAAACCCTGCATGGGCGGATGGGGACAGAAGTTTATCAACATCTCACCCGCGGGTGCTGTTCTGCCATGTCACGCTGCTGAAAGTATTCCCGGGCTGACTTTTCCTTCCGTCAAAGATTCTTCACTCGAAGAGATCTGGTATCGTTCCCCGCTGTTCACTTTATACCGTGGCACAGACTGGATGCCCGCCCCCTGTCGCTCATGCAGTCAGAAAGAAATTGACTGGGGTGGCTGCCGCTGCCAGGCTCTGGCTCTGACCGGCAATGCAGGCAACACCGACCCTGTTTGTAAACAGGCACCCGGCCATTCGGCCATACAACAGGCCATTGCAGACAGACCTGAAACACCTCCCCCTCTGATTTACCGGCGATATGGCAATATAAAAACTACCGGGTAATAAAGTCTGTATTACCCGCCCTGCCTGAGCACAAAATACGAACACCTTAATTAATAATAAATAATTTTTAATAAAAATTTGATATATCAACAAAACTCTTCTCTGTTTTGTCATGAACAATATTTTCACATGCTGTAAAATGTAACTAAAAAATAAAAAAACTCCCTTTATATATACATAATATTATCTCAATATCTTCCCCGCACGCTCAGTGTTATGTTAAGAATAAAATAGCGTATGAGTAATATGTGGCCTCTGACTTTCATTGTGACAGCCATGCCAGCCTGTAAGCGGAAAGATTCGAGATGAGATGCATTAAGAAAATAGCACTATGCAGCAGTATTCTTTTTCTGAGCGGGTGCTATAATCTGGGCTCTCACAGGCTCGGCAGAGATGTTGAGCAATATTCAGATTCGATGATTGAATCGAACAAACAACAAACTCTGCTCAACCTCGTGCGCCTGCGCTATGCTGACGCCCCCGGCATGCTGAATACAACGCAGGTTATCTCAGGCTATCAGCTACAGCAAAGCTCGTTCCTGGGGGTTGCCTCTGATACTTTCCCCATCCGGCCTAATGGCGGAATAGCAGGACAGTTTCAGGAAACACCAACTTTCACCTTCCAGCCTGTTACGGGTGATGCCTACGCATACAGCTTCCTTCGCCCGCTTCCCCCTGCAACCCTGCTCCCGCTGGCTATGGGCGGGCTGCCCATTGATATTCTGCTGCGTCTGTCAGTTCAGTCTGTCAATATGATGAGCAATAACAGGCCATTTTCTAAAAATTCCGATGACCTGACAGCGGCAGCTAATACACAGACCACCGAGTTCCTTGAGCTGATTCACGACCTTCGTGTGCTACAGGCAGCCGGGCTGCTCAGTATTCAGCTTGAACAGGATAAAGCATCCGCCACTGACAAAACACCACCTCACAGCCGCGTTTACCTCAGCCTCACTGCAACAGATGACGCCCATCTGCTGGCGATCGAACAAAAGGTAAAAAAGCTTCTCCATTTCTCCTCCCGCTCTTCCCGCGTCGAGATTGTTTATGGTGTGGGAGAGGCCCAGCCCGGTGAGGTCAGACTGCTAACCCGCAGCATGCTCAGCATTCTGGGGCAGGTTGCCTATCAGATCCAGATTCCCGATGACGAGATCTCTTCAGGCAGCACACGCAGAAATAATACTTCACAGAATGAAGAGGACCAATCTCTTATTAAAGTTTACTCATCGCACAAACGACCACATCATGACTTCGTCTCTGTGCATTATGACGACTATTACTACTGGATTGATAAAAGAGACTTTGACAGCAAACTGGCATTTACCATGATGCAAATGCTGTCTGAGCTTTCCAAAACAACTCAGAACCCGGGTTCTGTCGTCACTATTCCGGTCAACAGATAGCCTTTTCTAAACAGCCCCAGCAGAACGTAATGCCGTAACTCTGCAGGGTCAGCTCTTTTTTGCGGCTGAATAAGGATCGTTCTCATGACATCGAACTCTGCCTCTGATCATTCTCTGATCAGCACATCACTGGCAACGCCAGCTCTGCGCTCTGACAACTGGCTGAATGTTCTGTACCTTGCACGGAACTGGGCTGAAGCCTCTTCAAAAACAGACAGCATTAAAAAAGATCTGAGTGCTGCCCTGACAAAACTTGAAGAAATTGACCTGTTCTTTGCCTATCCTGGCACAGCCCTGCTGGCCCGCCTGAAACAATGGCTGGAGGAAGATGATGCCAAGGCATTCCTGCGCCTGGCACAGCGTATTTCGACAACCATCGTGTCACAGAAATACCACCGCGATGTCAGCGCATGGAACCTTGAAGAGCTTGAGGATGAACCCGTTAACCGCCTGCCTCAGGCCCTGACGCATATTAAGAACAAACCTTATTTTGAAGTTCTGAGCGTGGTGCCTCATGCACAGTCACGCTGGCAGCATATTCAGGAAGAAGCACGTGGTGTGCGCCGCCCTGAAGACGAGTTTATTTATCAGACAGTCATTGTGGGTAACGCCCCTGATGCTCTGACAGCTATTCTGATTAACCCTGATATCAGCGCCGTTGTTCTTTACGAAGGGTTTGCTGCTCATGCTGCAAACGAAAACCCGCTGCTTGATGTGTTCAACACCGTTATTGACCTCTCCGCCTCTGACGATGAAATTCTGACACTGCGCCTTGCTCAGGCCATTAAAAAAATTCGCCCTGAGCTTGATATCTACCTGCTGAGTGACAGAAATATCGAAGCGCTGGCCGGTAAACCGGAATGCCATTTTATCAACCGCATCTTCTATCAGATGGAAGAGCCGCTTGAGCTGCATCTTTCCATTCTTGAAGGTATCCGCAACCGTTATAAAACGCCTTTCTTTGACAATCTGAAACGGTATGCACAGCGGCCAATAGCCACATTCCATGCTTTGCCAATTGCCCGGGGTAAGTCTGTCTTTACCTCCAACTGGATCAGTGACATGGGCGAGTTTTATGGCCCTAACCTCTTCCTGGCAGAAAGCTCAGCCACAACCGGCGGGCTCGACAGCCTGCTGGAACCCACAGGTAACATCAAAGAAGCTCAGGCCCTGGCCGCAAAAGCCTTTGGTGCCGATCACTCTTTCTTTGTCACGAATGGCACCTCGACCAGTAACAAGATGGTCCTTCAGGCTCTTCTTGCCCCGGGCGATATCGTTATTCTCGACCGCAACTGTCACAAATCACACCATTATGGCTGTGTGCTGGCAGGGGCTCAGCCTTACTATGTTGAGGCCTTCCCCCTGGCACAATACTCTATGTATGGCGCTGTGCCTCTGCGCACCATCAAGACAGCCTTGCTTAAACTCAAAGCACAGGGCGAGCTCGACCGTGTTAAGATGGTTGATCTGACCAACTGCACTTTCGATGGCCATGTGTATGACACCCGCCGGGTCATGGAAGAATGTCTGGCTATCAAACCCGACCTCGTCTTCCTGTGGGATGAAGCCTGGTTTGGTTTTGCACACTGGTCACCTCTGCTGCGCCAGCGCACAGCTATGGGTGCTGCCGCTGTCCTGACGGAAAGCCTCAAACAACCAGCCGCCCTGAAAGCATGGGAAGACCAGCAGAAAAAACTGGGGAACGCACCAGATGATAAAACCCTGCTGAACACCCGCCTGGTGCCAGACCCGCGGGCTGTGCGCCTGCGCGTGTATCAGACAAACTCTGTGCATAAATCTATGTCTGCCCTGCGTCAGGGTTCGATCGTTCTGGTCAGGGATGTTGACTTCGAACATGTCGAGGCTCAGTTCCACGAGGCCGTGTTCACCCATGCCTCAACCAGCCCGAACCTTCAGATCATTGCCTCACTCGATGTGGCCCGCCGCCAGATGCAGCTGGAAGGATATGGCCTGGTCAGCAACGCTGTGCAGATTTCGCTTGAAATCAGAAAGCAGGTTAACAGCCACCCCGTCATCTCCAGATATTTCAAGGTGCTCGACAGCTCTGAGATGATTCCTTCTGCTTACCGTCCTTCAGGCATTACCTGCTACAACAGCCATGATATCAGCTGGGACAAAGCAGCGGAGGCCATTAAAGAAGACGAGTTTATGCTTGACCCGACCCGTATGACACTCTTCTGTGGTCATGCCGGGTTTGACGGCACCACTTTCAAAAATATCCTGGCTGATAAATTTAACATTCAGCTTAATAAAACATCGCGTAACAGCGTTCTTCTTCAGTCCAACATCAACAATACACGCAGTGACATAGCGCTGCTCATTCGTGTTCTGGTTGAAATTGCTCTTGATCTCGATAACAAAATTACCGAGAACGCCAACGACTATAAAAAAGCTTTCAGACTGAAAGTGCGTGAACTGGTTGAAGACCTGCCAGAACTGCCTGATTTCAGCCGCTTTGATGATCGTTACCGCGAAAAACCCAAAGCTGACACCCTGCATGGCGACATCCGCCGCGCGTTCTATGATGCCTATAAAGAGAGCGAATGCGAATACATTCCGCTTGATGACCCCGAAATTGATAAACGCCTTAAATCAGGGCCAGTGCTGGTTTCAGCCAACTTTGTTATTCCCTACCCTCCTGGCTTCCCCATCATGGTGCCCGGGCAGGTCATTACTCAGGGCATTGTTGATTTTATGCGTAAGCTTGATGTCAAAGAAATTCATGGCTTCAACAAAAACCTGGGCCTGAAACTGCTTAAACGCACAGCAGGCAAAGACAAAAAGAAATAAAATTCATGCGCTGGCTATACCTCCCCCGGATAACACCGGGGGAGGTATATTTTTGTGCTCCTCAACGCAGGCCATCTTACAGGTAAAAGGAGAGCCTACAGATGATCTTACACTGGATTGCTGAAACGCTTCGTTCAGCTCCGGAGCTGGCAATTTTTCTGACACTTGCTATCGGGTTTTGGGTAGGTTCACTCAAATTTTCAAGTTTCAGCCTGGGTGCTGTTACGGGCACTCTGCTCGTTGGTGTTCTGATCGGTCAGCTCGGCATTACCATTTCCCCTCAGGTAAAATCTGTTTTCTTCATTCTGTTTTTGTTTGCTGTCGGGTTCGGTGTGGGGCCACAGTTTGTCAGAGGCATTGCCAATGACGGCCTGCCTCAGGCTTTGTTTGCTGTCGTTATTTCTCTGCTGTGCCTGGGCTCTGTCTATCTGGCAGCCGTAATGTCAGGCTATGGCCCTGGCATGGCCGAAGGCCTGCTTGCCGGGTCACAGACCATCTCAGCTTCGATCGGCCTTGCGACAGATGCCATAAACCGCACAAACCTGTCTCCTGAGCATATTCAGTCAGAGCTTAATGCCATTCCGGTTGCCTATGCCGTGACCTACCTGTTCGGCACTGTAGGCACCGGCTGGATGCTGGCTTTTCTTGGCCCGAAGCTGCTCGGCATCAACCTGACGCAGGAATGTCAGCGTTATGAACGCGAAATGAGCATTAAGCCTGATGATGACCATGCTGAAACCGCCTGGCACGAATATATTGTACGTGCCTACAAGCTGGAAACAGCAGGGCTTATTGCAGGCAAAACCGTAGCTGAGGCTGAGCAGGAGAGTGAAGAACGTCTCTTTCTTGAAAACCTTCGCCGTAACGGCAAAATCATCACGTTTGATGATAACACCGTTTTACAGCAGGGTGATATTGTTGCCGTCTCCGGCTCTCATGAGGCTCTGGTCTACTGGTCAAACCACGCTGAAGAAGTGGCTGACCGCGAGCTGATTGATATACCGGTTGAAACCGTCAATGTCATTGTTACCAGCAAACAGATTAACAGCAGCAAGCTTATTGACCTGGCACGCGCACCATATGCCCACGGTATTTATATTAACTCGATCCGCCGTGGCTCTATGAGCGTTGAAATCCCTGCTCTGCCTCAAACCGTTATTAACCGCGGAGATATTATCTCCGTGACAGGCACACGCCGTAATGTCGATACGCTGATTAATGCTGTTGGCTATGCTGACCGCCCGACCAACGTCACAAGCATGGTCATGGTGGGGGCTGGCATTTTTGTCGGCGGCCTGCTTGGTTCCATAGTCCTGCCCGTTGCTGGTATCCCCATCACGCTCTCAGCCTCAGGCGGTGCACTGATTGCCGGCCTTATTCTGGGATGGCTGCGCAGTGTTACACCTAAACTGGGTAACATTCCCGCTGCTTCTGTCTGGTTTATGAACACGGTCGGGCTCAACATCTTTATTGCTGTTGTGGGCATTTCTGCTGGCCCAACCTTCATCACAGGATTAAAGGAAGCAGGCCTGAGTGTCTTTTTCTGGGGTGTTTTTGCCACAGCCTTTCCGATGCTTCTGGCACCACTCATTGGCAAGTATATTTTCCGCTTTGACCCGGCCATCAACCTTGGCTGCTGTGGTGGTGCACGTACCAGCACAGCCTCTGTTGCGATGATTGCTGACGTCGCTAAAAGTAATGTGCCAATGCTTGGCTATACTGTGCCATATGCTGTCAGCAACACATTACTGACGATGTGGGGGCTTGTGATTGTACTCCTGCTGACGTAGTAACAACACGCAAAGTATACACAAAGTTCATGCCGGCAACCGTAACATTGATTGCCGGCAAAATTTATATTATGTTTTCTTACGATAAAAAAGACAATTTTTTTCTAACATAAAACAACAGGCTGTTCATATAAAATTATTAATCTGCTTTAGAGAAATTTATTGGAATAGCCTCTGTTTTATGGTTTGATAAAGTGAACAAAATCAATCAGATTACTAAAATAATCTCACGAAAGGTAACTTTAAAATCCATGCTTCTGGTGCCTTTTCGTTCCCTTCTGAAAAAGAAATTTACGCACAGATATTCCTTCACGGCCAGTAATATTACTCCTGCACTGATACCGTTTTTTTTAAGCGGCTGCAGTTTTAATATTGCTCCCTCCTTCCCGATTGTCGGGGCTTATTTTCCATCCTGGATGCTGTGTACCCTGATCGGTGTGTGCTCTGCCCTCAGTCTGCGCATCCTTTTTCTTCTCATTGGCATTGATGCCTGGCTCAGCTTTCGTTTGTTTACTTACGTATCGCTGGGCACCATCATCGCCCTTGTCTTCTGGCTGGTTGTTTTTGGCCCATGAATACTGAAACTCCTCCTCAGAGCCCGCTAAAAAAATATACGGGTGTCCTTGTTGCTCTCATCTCCATTGCCGCAGCAACAGCTGTTACTCTGTATGTTGCCGGTCGCGATGATAACTATCCAACCAGTAACAGTGCTACAATTGCCGCTGAAGTCGTGCATGTGGCCGCTGTTGTCGGCGGGCGTATGACAGAACTGCATGCTGTCATCAACCAGCATGTCAATAAAGGCGACCTGCTGTATGTCATTGACCCTGAGCCCTATCAGCTGGCTGTACGCCAGGCTGAAGCCAGTGTTGCCCTCTCAAAAGCCAGCCTCGCTGACCAGCAGCGTATGCTGGCTGTAAGGCAGGCGCAGGCTGCTATAGCCCACGACCAGCTGAACAGAGCTGAGAGAAACAATGCTCTGGCTGACCGCACGACCGCGCGCCTTGAACCTCTGGCGAAACGTGCCTTCATCCCCTGGCAGCAATATGACCAGGCCCGTGTGACACAAAATGACACGAATATTTCTGTCATTCAGGCACGCAAACAGTCAGAAGCATCAGACGTTGCCATTGGTAACCTTGACACCCCGACAGCAGCTGTTGCTGTCAACGAGGCCGTGCTGGCGCAGGCCCGCTATCAGCTTCGTCAGACACATGTTTACGCACCTGAAAGCGGCTATATTACCAGCCTGACCGTTAAGGCGGGCGAAGTGCTGGCACCCTCCCAGGTATTATTTACGCTGATCGTTGATGACCAGTGGTATGCCATCGCCAACATACGCGAGCTTTACCTGCGGGCTATCAAACCGGGAGACTGTGCAACCGTCTATTCTATGATCGACCACAGCGTACCTCTTGAAGGGCGGGTCGCAAGCATAGGCTGGGGCGTCATGTCAGGAGATGGTATCGATCTCAGCCGGTCTTTACCTTACATACCCCGCCAGATGGACTGGGTCCATGTTGCGCAACGCTTCCCCGTTCGTGTTAAGCTTGTGAACCCACCCTCTCTACTTATTCGTATGGGGGCAACTGCCTCGGTCGAGATTCGCCATGGCTCCTCCTGTCATTAAAATTTTCTCCCCGCCACTTACAGCCAGAAGTGTGTGGCAACTGATATGTGACCCGGCACCTGGCAGACTGGGTTATGCACTGCGTATGGCAGCAGGGTGTACGGCATCTACCCTGGTCGGCGAAATATGGCAGGTACCAGACCTCGGGGTGACAGCTCTTGTCACCATGGCGGTATGGCAAAAAGACCGGGTAACAAATGTCATTGTTGCCATACTTATTAATATTTTGGTCGGGCTGCTGCTTTGCCTGATTTTTGTAATGGTCACATTTACCCTTGATGGCCCGGTCGTTTTCGTTTCATGCATCACGGTTTTATCTTTTTGTTTTTTCTTTCTGTCTTCGGCAAGTAAACTGAAGCCAATAGCTTATCTTCTCGGCCTGATTACAGTATTTGGTCTGGTTGTTCTTGAGAACATCCCTATTGGTGAACTGATTACACGTGCGCTGCTCTATACGTATTTATTTACCCTGGTTCCGGGAGCTGTTCTGATCATCCTGGGTATGCTGATCTGCCCCTCACCGCACCATTTTTTAACGCTGGAAATTGCCGCACGTATGCGCCTGAGCATTAAACTGCTTAGCGAACACCCTGACAAAAATACTCTGGCACATGCGACTTCTCTGCTGCGCAGCGGTGCGGCTCCCATGCTTAAAATGGCCAAATTGTCGGGACTGGAGCGCATATGGGACAAGCATGAGCTCGCCTGCCTGTCACAGGCTGCACGCTGTTCTGTTACAATTCTTGCTATTGCCAGAGCTGAGTCCTGCCATGCTGAACGACCAGAACTACCGGCTAAGCTCATCGAAACGATGACACAAATGGCAGAAATTCTTGAAAAAGATAAATGCCCCTCATGCCGTGATGTCTCAGTTATAGACAACGAGTATGCGGCCTATCAGTCGCTGTCTGAGCTGCTGGCTATTTTCACGCAGGTCGACACAGTATCTGCCACCGGCAAACCTAAAGCCAAAAAAGAAAAAACCGGTTTCTTTAGCGCTGATGCTTTTACCAACCCCGAACATGTCCGGTTTTCTCTCAAAGGTACGGCTGCAGTTATGTGCAGTTATGTACTCTTTCGGTCGGTGACCTGGCCTGGTATTCATACCTGCATTATCACCTGCTTCATTGTTGCACAGCCGACAATGGGAGCCATGATCTCCAAACTTACACTCCGTATCATTGGTGCCACCATAGGCGGGGCGATAGGTATTTTATCAATTATTTATCTTTTACCACATATGAACGGAATAACGGCATTCCTTATCATGGTATTTGTGGTCTCTCTGCTTGCAGCATGGATCAAAAGCGGTGATGAGCGCATTGCCTATGCCGGCTTTCAGATAGCACTTGCTTTTGACCTGAGTGACCTCAGCTCATTTGGACCAACAAGTGACATGGACACCGCACGTGACCGCGTAATTGGTATTCTTATTGGTAATTTTATGACTTATGCCATGTACACCAGTTTCTGGCCCACAAGTGCTTATAAAAGCATTGCAGGGCAGCTTTATAAGGTTACCGGTATCCTTAAAAAACTTCAGGCTGCACCAGACCTGAAAACACAGACAGATTGCCTCATGATTTTACAGCCAGCCATTGCAGAAGGTGAGCTCTCAGTCGAGTTTGCCGAAGCTGAACCCGCCAATATACGTGCAGAAATGACAAATCTGTACGCTTTTAAGGCGGCCTTTCATGATGCCGACAAGATGTGTACGAAAATCATTGAAGGACAAAACCTGTCAGCCATCTCACACCGTATCGAGACTATGGAAAGCCTGACACCATGAAATCCCGCTGCTCCCTGCGTGTTCTGACTGCCATAGCTCTGACACTGACAGGCTGTGCCACATCTGAACTTTCAACCGCACCAGCACGCTATGACAGTCCCTGGTCACCCAATGTCGCCTCCGGCGGCGCTGTTGTGGCGGCAGGCAGACAGCACAAAAAAGGGCTTGCACTCCCTTCTGGTTATGTCCTGCCCTCTGACTTTAAAGCACTTGCAGCCGGCACCTCATCCGTTCTGCCACCGCGAACCGGCAAACCTTACTCGCTGCCCGACCTGATTGATGTAGCCCAGTCCGCCAACCCTGAAACCAAAAAATCGTGGGAAGCCGCTCGTAACGCTGCTCTTGCTGTGGGCATTATCAAAAGCACATACCTGCCTTACCTCTCAGCGGCTGTTGTCGGCGGCTGGTCACGGAGCAGAAGTGACACAACAAATGCGTCAATTGATGGAGATGGCTATGAGCTGGATGCTGACGGCTCGCCACGCAGGCACAACCATGGCACAGCAGAAGTACAGACACTGAGCCTGAAATGGCTTTTATTTGACTTTGGCCGCCGTGAAGCTCTCGTACGTTCAGCCCGTGAGTTACAGCTCGCCTCTAATGTTATCTTTACTGCGACACATCAGAAGGTAATGTACGGCGTTACAATTGCCTTCTACACACATGCGGCAGCCGCTTCACGCATTAAACTGCTCCGCATAGCACTCGAAAATGCCCGCCATATACAGCAGGCCGCTGAAGCCCGGCTAAGACATGATCAGGGCACTATTGTTGATGTCACACAGGCACAGCAGGCTACAGCTCAGGTTGAGCTGCGCCTGGTTCAGGCTGAAGGTGAAAGTGAAAACACCTATGTCAGCCTGCTGACAGCCGCTGGTGTTTCAGCTGACTCTCATATTACATTTGAAGATGTCTCAGGCCGCCCACTTTCACTCGATGATGTACGCATGAGCGATAATATGGTTAAAGCCGCTGTCGCACGCCGCCCTGATGTTCTGGCTGCCTATGCAGCAGCCCGTGCAGCACGTCACCGGATAGCTGCAGCTCGTGACGCTTTTCTGCCGAGCATTTTTGCAACAGGTAATATATCATATTCTACCGGGAATATGAGACTAAGCTCTGTTCCCGGTGCCGGTGATGATGCGACACTCAACCTGTCAGGTAACCGGTTCAGCTCACTGATACTGGGGGGGGTCAGCATCCCCATTTTTGATGGTGGTCTTAAAGCTGCTCTTCTTAAACGTGCGCATAACCAGGAAGAAAGTGCTAATGCCACCCTGAAACAGACCGTTAATGAGTCGATCAAGCAAATTGTCACGGCAGAAAATGCTCTGCACACAAGCCTGAGTGCTTACAATGCCGCGACCAGACTCTACACCGCCTCACAAACAAGCTTTGATGCATCATTTACGGCCTATACGCATGGTGCAGGCTCTGTCACACAGGCCGAAATGGCCCGGAATGGTCTGCTCGATTCAACCATCAGCCGTTCAGATGCTTATTATGCAGCACTGATTGCCGCAGCAAGCCTTGCCTTCAGCACAGGTTCTCTTGGGTAAAATTACCTACAAACTGTCATTTAACGCGTTACCTGCATGAGGGCAGACTGACACTTTCACTCTGTCTCCCTCAGAGGACAAAAGAAAGCTGATCTGATGACAAAACCACATGCTCTGCTGACCTGCCTGGTCACACTGTCAGTCACCTCTTATGCGTTTTTGAACCCGCCCCATACAGCCTCTGCCCGCGAGGCGTCGCCTGCGGCACATACCCTCACTATTCAGCAGGCTGTTGACCGGGCCTATACCCGCTATAAAGCGGTATCAGACGGTGCAAATGCCTCATATATCCCCTATCTGGCCAAAGCAGACACAAAATTATATGGCATTGCGGTGGTCACCACTGACGGTAAAATCTTTAAAGCCGGTGATGCCGATTATCTCTTTCCGGTTGAATCAATCGCTAAGGTCTTCACTCTGGCTCATGTGCTCAAAGCACAGGGAACAGACGTTATTCAAAAAAAGATCGGGGTCAATGCGACCGGTCTGCCTTTTAACTCTGCTCTGGCTGTTGAACTCAATAACGACAAACTCACAGGCAGCCCTCCGCCCGGCAACCCGCTGGTAAATGCCGGTGCCATTGCCACAGCCAGCCTTGTTGAAGGTCATTCACCCGAAGCGAAATGGGAGAGTGTGCTCAGTACAGCCTCTGCCTTTGCCGGGCGTCAGCTGGCGTTAAACAAAGACGTATACACCTCTGAAATGGCTGATAATCAGCACAATCTGGCAATAGCCATTCTGCTGCAAAGCTATAACTACCTCTATGCTGACCCGACTGAGACAATCGACCTGTATACGCGCGAATGCTCCTATAATGTCTCAGCACAGGACCTGGCCGTTATGGGAGCCACACTGGCCAGCGGTGGCACCAACCCTGTGACTCATAAAAAAGTTACTGATGCCACAACCAGCGCGCGTGTTCTGGCAGTTATGGCGACGGCCGGCCTTTATAATACCTCGGGCGAGTGGCTGTATAATGTTGGCCTGCCAGCAAAAAGTGGTGTCGGCGGCGGTATTGTAGCGGTTGTGCCGGGCAAAATGGCTATCGCAGTTTACTCTTCAGCTCTTGATACAGCGGGTAACAGCGTACGTGGCCAGCTGGCTATTCAGTCTGTTGCACATGATCTGAAGGTGAGTATATTCCAGATAAACACAAATTAATCTTTCACCAGAAACGCATTGGTTCTCTTATGCAGGAAACGCTCTTAGCCCTTTCTCTCATCGCCATTACGGGGCTCACCGGAGTGACTGCACGCATGCTCAGACTGCGTGTACCAATGCCTTTGATACAGATTACTGTAGGTGCCGGCGCCAGCCTTGCCGGGCTCAATGTCGGCCTCGACAGTGAACTGTTTTTACTTTTGTTTATTTCGCCACTTTTGTTTGCTGACGCCTACTGCATTCCCATGCGTGAGTTTGGTGAACTGCGAAACACCATTTTTGCTATGGCCATCGGTCTGGTGATTGTCAGCACAGCAGGTGGCGGCATGATTCTGCACTGGCTGATGCCTGCCATACCCCTGGCAGCAGCATTTGCGCTGGCGGGTGCGCTCTCTCCCACTGATGCTATTTCCGTCTCAGGTATTCTGCGCGGCGGGAGCGTACCTCCCCGCCTGTTAAATCTGTTGCAGGGAGAAGCCCTTCTTAACGATGCCTCTGGTCTGGTGTGTTTTAAGTTTGCCGTTGCAGCAACAACAACCGGGCTGTTCTCACTCAAAACAGCTTCTGCCAATTTTGTATGGGTTGCTGCAGGCGGTATTGTCACTGGCATTGTCATTGGTTTCCTGCTGAGCCGGCTTGAAGCGTTTCTCCTCAGGGCCGGCCTGAACGACCCCTCAAGCTACACACTGCAAACTCTGATGGCACCATTCGCCATCTATCTCATTGCTGAACACATCGAAACATCGGGTATTCTGGCCGTTGTTAGTGCCGGCATGACCATGCGTATGAGCGGGATTATGAACAAAACCCGTATTGAAACCAGGCTACAGACAACAGCGGTCTGGGAGATTGCAGGTTTCACGCTCAATGGCATTGTTTTTTTACTGCTTGGTCTCCAGCTGCCCTCACTTATCGTGCATGCTCAGCAGGTCAGGCTCGATGGTGGATTTTCCCCGTGGGAAATTCCTCTTGCCATCATAGCGCTACAGGTCACCATGAGCCTGATCCGGTTTATATGGGTTGTCCTGTCTGATGGCTGTCAGCACCTTGTCGCACATCTGCGGCAACGCATTTACGCTGTGCTTTCATGGCCCGAAAAACTGGTGCTGGCACTGTCAGGCACGCGGGGAACGATCACTCTGGCCGCAGTGCTTTCTCTGCCGGGAGACACGGAATTTCCTGAACGGGCGTTGATTATCACCATTGCCGCAGGCGTTATTGTTACCTCACTCCTGCTCGCCAGTTTCTCCCTGCCTTATATGCTCAAAATCCTTCCCGCCCAGGGAGAATCCGGCAATGCCGCTCAACAGGAAATAGACGATACCCGTGCGACGCTGGTAACGACAGCAATTACACTCCTGCAACGTGAAGCAACCCGAAACAGCGATAGTGCTAATAAAATCACGCCGGATATGCAGCTGGCTCACGATACAGCCGTTCCTCTGCTTTTACATGAATATCAGGAGCAGCTGCAGTCACTCGACAGCCAGCAGTCTAACCCTGACAAAGAACATGAATTCTCACTGCGCAACCGTCGTGCAGAACTGGCATTACGCCTGATGATTATTCGTGCGCAGCGCGATACGCTTCACCGGCTGCTTCGCAAAGGAAAAATCAATAACTCGACAGAAAGCATTTTTGTTCGTGAAATGGATATCCACGAACAGGAGCTGCATAACGAGGCAAAGGCGCTGCCTCACGCAAGCACACCTTAACCAGGGCTTTACTCAGCCCTGGCCATAAAAACAGTCTCAGACAACACTCAGTTTTACGTCAACATTGCCGCGTGTTGCGTTAGAATACGGGCAGACATGGTGGGCTTTTTCAACCAGTGCCTCAGCTGCCTTACGCTCAACACCAGGTAATGACACAGCCAGGGCAACTGTAATGCCAAAGCCGCCTTCGTCGCGCGGACCGATACCCACCTGAGATGTTACTGACGCATCTGCCGGTACTTTATCACCGTCTTTAGCGGCAACAGCCTTCATCGCGCCCAGGAAACAGGCCGCATAACCTGCAGCAAACAGCTGCTCAGGATTATTCCCTGCCCCACCGGCCCCACCGAGTTCTTTCGGTGTTGATAAATCAACCTTAAATGCACCATCTGTCGTTTCAGCATGACCTTCGCGGCCACCTGTTGCCCGTGCCTCTGTACTATAAAGAACTTTGACTGACATAGCTTTTCTCTTTTCAAACAGAATTGAGTGCATAGCGCCTGCACATAGAGGTATCTGAGTTTAAAAACACAGATAGTACCGCTGACAGCAGGATACAGGCCTGAGGGCTGACAAAACAAGCCGCCTCATTGTCAAGATCGTGCGACCTGCCCTGGTGTGGCATGACAGGCCATTTTTACATTATATTATCCGTCCTTCACCTGAATGCAGGGCATAGATTTTGCCTGTAAAACCTGGCAGAGCCCCCTGGCCTGATGGCCATTATTTGCAATCAGCTGTGCACGGTAAAAAGACTTCCCGGCGACTGAGACAGGCATAACCGAAGGAGTAGCCACCACTGAACGGGATGCCAGAACTCTCGCACCTTTTTCAGCACTCCGCTTTGCATCAGCATAAGAGGCGAAAGCCCCTATCTGCACCCTGTGGCCCTGCACACCGGCAGTCAGCGCATTATGTGCTGGTAGTGTGGTGACACCAGAGCGCATGGCGGGCGGTGTGGCACTTTTATGCAATGCACCGGCCGGTAACGTCAGCATATGTGGCGCGGGTGACCTGTGCGCACTCGCACCATAAGATACCTCTGCAACCTGCATGGCAGCCGGTGCAACCGGCCGGTAGATAACGGCACGGACAGGCTGCTTTGCTGCGGGTTTTATTGCCGGAGCGTCAAGATTTGTCTGCGACACAGAGGCCACCATTGCCGGGGCAGCTACGACTGCCGGCGCAGTGTCTTCTTCATCAGGCGCGGGGTTCGGGTGTGGAGTGTCACGCTCAACCAGGCATGGTGCGGCAGGGTCATAAGCGGCATTAGCATCACGCAGGCAGCCATCAGCCGTGCGTGTTAACACTGCATTAGTATAGTAAACCTCCGGCGGGCCACTGATGGCATCGGCCTGTGTTGTCGGCCCGGCAACCGAAGCCCAAGGGCCGCGCAAAACAACATCACTCCCCAGATTGGGAGTGATAGAAGCTACATAATTCACTGTTTCATCAGGCAGCGGATCACCATTATTCAGGTAAGCTGTCACTCTGTCAGGCCCGGCATTATAGGCAGCAAGAAAGCCCGGAGCACCAAATTTATCATACATCAGGCGGATATAGGCCGTGCCAGCCTGAATGTTGTCATGCGGGTCATAAGGGTCACTGCCCAGACCGTACTGGTCCCGCATATCAGAATATGTGCCCGGCATAAGCTGCATCAGCCCCATTGCCCCGGCATCTGATGTTGTCAGCCCGCCATTGAGATACTGCTGCCCACCTGATTCCTGATGCATAACGGCACGGATCCACTTCTCAGGTAATGAGAAACGCTGCGCCGCCTCCTGTATATAAGGCCCCCACGGGTCACTCGCCGGGCCGGGTGTACTATATGATTTGGTTGCACGTGGCGGATTAATTTCAAACCCTCTCGCTGCCCAGGCCTGTGAAACAGAGCGATAAAGGCGATATGAAGCTGCATCAGCGCTGTCAGAGCCTGTAGCCCACAGCCCGGCACTTACAATCAGAGCAAGCCGGAGCATAAATCTGCACCCGAAAACACTGCCAGACTCTGAAAAATAAGCGCGATATTTCATATGTATATGCCTTACACTCCGACATAACCCGATATGATATTCAGACTATTTTACAGCATAAGTAAGACCGGGCACCTATAAAAATTATGCCATATTCGTTTATTTATATAAAATACACACCAAAAAGAAAAATATTATTTATTATTTTACAATAAATAATGATTTATACTTTTACCAGATAAACAGCCCTGCCCCCCAGATGTCCTGTGCCCCCCCCTGAGGCATAAGGCTGGGTATGTGGTTTTTGGCGGGGCACGCCGGTGTTTAAATCATATCCAGAGGCATTTTCCTGACCGGCGGAGGAAAAGCGGCATCCAGCTCAGCAAGGTCATCCTGGGTCAGATTAATCTCCTGCGCTGCGATATTAGCTTTCAGATGCGCAAGAGAAGACGCTTTAGGAATAGCGAGAATGTTACGCTGCCTCAGCACCCAGGCCAGTGCAATCTGTGCCGGGGTTACCGGCCCTGCTGATGTGGTATGCCGTGCAGCAATTTTTTGCAAAGCCGGGTGCTGCAGCAGAGCCATCCCCTGCCCCAGGGGAGAGTATGCCATTGTCACAATATTACGAAAACGGCCGGCATCGAGCAGGTCATACTCCACACCACGATGCTCCAGATTATATAAAATCTGGTTAACGGCGCACTCACCCGGGCGGATGTAACGCTCAAGCTCCATCAGGTCATCAACGTCAAAGTTTGAAACACCCCAGCGCTTAATAAGCCCCTTTTCTCTGAGCCGGCGAAAGGCTTCAACCGTCTCGCGCAGAGGCACCGTACCACGCCAGTGCAGCAGATACAGGTCAACACAGCGCAGGCCAAGGCGGCGAAGGGAGGTTGTGCAGGCTGCCTCCATACGTTCAAAAGACGCATTTTCAGGCAGGACTTTGGTAACAACAAAACGGTCAGCTTTGTTATAGTGCAGCACCTCACCCACAAGACTTTCAGAACGGCCGTGGCCATACATCTCGGCGGTATCAACCACACTCAGACCAGCTTTAAGACCATAACCCAGACTTTCGCGCTCGCGGTCCATCTGCTCACCCTGAATACCCCCCATATTCCATGTGCCCATACCAAGGGCGGGGAGTACAGTGCCGTCAGAAAGTGTGACTGTCCGGGTCATGACGCTCTCTCTTTTGCTCTTCAGGAATGTATCCTGTCACGATAACGCCGGAAATGCTGCTGTATAGGGTACTTTTCAGGTTTTTTCAGGGAGGCTCTTTGACTAACACATAATAATCGCTGAATTCCGGCCCGCAATAACAGACCGGAAGACAATAACTCTGCTCATTTTTTTAAATATTTGAAAATACGGCCATCAATAGAGGCAAGACCAAGACCAATAACAGCCATACCCAGTAACGAGCGTGCGGTAATAACCTCCCCCAGTATTCCCCAGCCCAGTAAAAGAGCTGTGACCGGCACAAGAAATGTCACAAGCAAGACGTTTGTTGCACCTGCAACTGCCAGAATATGGAAGAACAGAATATAACCAATAACAGTGCTGAAAAATGAAATGCCGATCAAAGCACCCCATACATCCAGGCCCGGCATGGGCAGCTGCCACGGATGATCAAATAACAAAACAAGCGGCAGCAAAACGAGGGCCGCACTCGTGATCTGCCCGGTTGCAATTTTAAGGGGCGGTATCGCACTGAAGCGTTTACCAAACACACCGCCAATAGCATAACTTACAGCCGCACCAAGGCTTGCCAGTTCACCCACCAGGCTGTGACCACCCGGCGCGCTAAAGAGGTCACCGCCGACAAGGATCATCACCCCGGCAAAACCAGCCGCAATACCAGCAATTTTAGGCAGAGATAATTTTTCTGTCTCTGTATAAAAATGAGCCACAATAATTGTAAAAACCGGTGTTGTCGCATTCAGAATACTGGCCAGGCCGCTTGAGAGCCTTTGCTCGCCACACACTATCAGCGCAAAAGGCACTGCATTATTAAAAATACCCAGAATAATAAAATCGCGCCACATAGCCCACGAATGCGGCAGCATGTCACGCTTTATCATCAGCCAGATATTAAGAATAAGTGCGGCTATGAACACACGCCCGAAAACAATCAGAAAGACAGGCAGATGAGCCGCAACCATAATCTTGAAAAAGAAGAAGGAAGCACCCCACAAAAAGGCCAGAACAGCGAGCATGATCCATTCACGCCCTCCCATGACAGGCGCGGCAGAAACGCCATTTTCAGGCTGCATACAACACTCCGGACATCAGCTCACTCCCTGAGGGGAACATAAGCCGACGTTCCCCTTTCTTTTCACTGCTCGCCTGCCTACCAGAAGAGCGCGGGCTTTTCATGCGATTTATTTCAGCACAATCCCCTGTTTCATCAGGCCCACACGTGGCATGAGAAGACTCACAGGTCTTTATCAGACAGGGCAGCAAAAGATTTATGACGAAAGTTGGCTTTTATCACCTGACACGCACCAGCGCAGCAGAGGCCTTGCCTCAGCTTTTATCGCGCACGCTTGCCAGTCATAATAAAGCGGCCGTGTGGTGCAGCAGTAAGCCTTTTCTCGAAATGCTCGATAAAGCTTTGTGGGCTGTCTTTACCCCCACATGGCTGCCCCATGGCAAAGCCGGCATTTTAAGGCCCGACCTGCAACCGATATGGCTGACGACCGAAGACGATGTGCCCAATGCCGCAAAATTTCTATTTTTGCTTGAAAACCGCACCTGTACAGAAACCACGCCCTTTGAGCGCATTTTCGATCTGTTTGACGGTCATGATGAAGACGCGGTTGCTGCAGCCCGCATACGCTGGAAAACGCTGAAAGACGCAGGGCACGAACTCGCCTACTGGCAGCAGCAGGATAAAGGCTGGAAACAAATGCGCTGAGCCAGAAGGCTCAGCACATAATATGAACTGACGAGATGTATCAGTTCTTTTCGTAATATTTGTGAACCAGAGTGTTCAGCAGGCTCACACCAAAACCGGTTGCGCCCTTAGCCTGGCCAAACTTGCCCTTATCGAGCCATGATGTGCCAGCGATATCAAGATGTGCCCAGGGGGTTTTCTCAACAAAACGGCCAAGAAACTGCGCTGCCGTAATCGCGCCACCTGCACGTCCGCCGATGTTTTTCATATCCGCGATGTCAGATTTAATCAGCGCATCATACTCTTTATGCAAAGGCATACGCCAGACTTTATCACCTGACTTCAGCCCCGCATCAGTCAGCTCAGCAGCCAGCTCATCATTGTTTGAGAACAGACCGGCATATTCTGTACCCAGGCCCACCACAATGGCACCGGTCAGTGTTGCAAGGTCGATCATGAAAGCTGGTTTCACATGCTCTTCAGCATACCAGAGCAGATCAGCCAGAACCAGGCGACCTTCGGCATCAGTGTTCAGCACTTCAATCGTTTTACCTGAAGCACTGCGCACAATGTCACCAGGGCGCTGGGCATTGCCTGACACCATGTTTTCAACCAGGCCAACAACACCAACGGCATTAACCGCAGCTTTACGCTCTGCCAGAGCCGCCATCAGACCAACAACGGTCGCAGCCCCTGCCATATCTCCCTTCATCTCATCCATGCCGGCGGCAGGTTTGATAGAGATACCACCTGAGTCAAAGGTTACGCCCTTACCAATGAAGGAGAGAGGGGCATCGCCTTTTTTACCGCCGTTCCAGCGGATAATAACGGTGCGGGGAGCATTTGCACTGCCCTGCGCCACGCCCAGAAGCGCACCAAAGCCAAGGCGCTCCATAGCCGGCACATCGAGCACTTCAACCTCAAGCCCAAGGTGACGAAGACCCTGAATGCGTGCGGTGAACTCCTCGGGTGTCAGTACGTTAGCTGGTTCTGTCACAAGGTCACGTGTCAGTGCCACACCATGAGCAACAGCCGCGCGGGCAGCCCATTTTTTCTGCACCTTCTCTGCATCAGCTGTAATAACTGTCACGCTGCTGAGCGCGTGAGCCTTACGGCTTTCAACCGGGTTAAGGTAAACAGAGAAATGATAGGCACCATAGGTTGCCCCTAAAGCAACGTCAGCAGCATGAGGCAGCTCACCGGTAGCAATGGTAATTTTCTCGGTTTTTCTGAGAGCTGATGCTGCCAGGCTGCCTGCCTGCTCAGCTTTAAGAGCATCAAAAGCTTCAGCTTTACCCACACCGGCCAGTACAACACGGTCAAACTTACCGCCAGGCGCCAGCACGGTAACAATCTTACCTTCTTTGCCGGTAAATTCTTCTGCCTCTGCTGCCCGGGTGAGAACGCCACCGGTCATGTCATCAACGGTTTTAAACAGCGGAGATGTCGTCTGCCCTTCTGCCACCAGCAGAACAAGCGAACCACCAGGCGCGATTGCCTCGGAAGAAAATGAAATATTCAACATAAAATTAAGGTCCTCATAACGCATAACGGTAGCCCCAACATGGAGATGATCGGCACGACTGACAAGGTACCTGTAAAAACTGTTATCGCCCGCAAACAGCCCCTGATGCAAAAAAGACGGCCCGCTTCAGCGCATACCCCAACCCGTTTACCTGACAGCGAAACAGCCTGTGCAAAGGATGCAATATTGTTTGCAGAATGCCCGCACCCTCTTCAGCCAGACAGAAACCATGAAAGCTGCGACCCCGCTCTGACTGAGGCTCATACAACCCAGGCTGCCTGATAATCAGATATTCCTGCCGAATTGAGGGCATGACGGTTCGGTTAATTTGCCGTATAACCGCTGGCATGAACACGCACACTGACGCACACCTCCTGGCTCTGGCTGCACAGCTTGCTGAAGAAGCCGCCGACATTATCCGCACAATCCGTGCCCGCGGCTTCGAAATTCAGACAAAGGCTGACACCTCTGTCGTGACCGAAGCAGACCATGCCGCCGAGCGCCATATCCTCAGGGGGTTGCGTGCGGCGTATCCTGATATCCCGGTTATCGCAGAGGAAGAGGTGGCTTCAGGCCTGCATGGTGAGGTCTCCCCCGTATACTGGCTGGTGGACCCGCTGGACGGCACACGTGAATTTGCTGCCGGGCGTGACGACTTTACCGTCAATATTGGTCTGGTACGTGACGGGCGGGCCCACCTGGGCGCAATGGCCCTGCCTGCCTATGACCAGCTTTATACAGGTGGCGTCGGCCTGCCTGCACAGCGTAAAGACAAAACCGGCACACACGCCATACACACACGCCTGCCCCCGGCTGAGGGGCTGCATGTCATGGCATCGCGCCATTATGCTGATGACCCGCGCCTGGCAGACTATCTGGGCGGGCGCAAAGTCGCCTCTGTGCGCAACCTGGGATCAGCTGTGAAATTTGCCCGCGTTGCTGAGGGCGTAACAGACCTTTACCCCCGCCTTGGCCCGACAATGGAGTGGGACACCGCAGCCCCTCAGGCTATTGTTGAAGCGGCAGGCGGACATGTTACACTGGCCGACGGCAGCCCTCTGCTCTATGGTAAACGGGGCTGGAAGAACCCTGAGTTTTTTTGCACCGGCACAACTGTCTCTTCATAATTTATTTCAGACATTTCAGACACAGCACTTTAAATAAAGCATGACAAAACGTCTTACAGCGAACCAGGCCGGCCTCGAAACTGCTGCGCACATTCTGCGTCAGGGCGGGCTTGTCGCCTTTGGCACGGAAACCGTGTACGGCCTGGGCGGAGATGCCACACAACCTGAAGCTGTATCGCGTATCTTTCAGGCCAAAAACCGCCCCAGGTTTAACCCGCTCATCAGCCATTTTCCCTCCGCCGAAGCGGCTTTTTCTCAGGTTATCGCCAGCCCGCTGGCTCATCTCCTTGCTGAAACGTTCTGGCCTGGCCCATTAACGCTCATTTTGCCACGGGCACCGGGCAGCACCATCTCTGATCTGGCGGCTGATGGCCTCAGCACCCTGGCGGTGCGTGTGCCGCGTGGCGAGCATGTGCTTTCACTCCTGGCGCTTACCGGCCGGCCGGTGGCGGCCCCCTCTGCCAACCGCTCAGGGCGGATCAGCCCCTCAGCAGCTGAACATGTCTTTGACGAACTTGATGGCAGAATTGATGCGGTTCTTGATACCGGCCCCTGTGCCGTCGGTCTTGAAAGCACCGTACTTGACCTGACTGCCCCTGGCAGCCCTGTGCTTTTACGCCATGGTGGCATTCCGGCTGAAGCACTCGAAAAAATCTGTGGCCCCCTCGCCTTTCCTCAGAGTGAAGCTGACGCAGCCCCCCTTTCCCCCGGGCGCATGCTCTCGCACTACGCCCCCGCTCTGCCAGTGCGGCTGAACGCAACCAGTGTTGAAAAACATGAGGCTCTGCTGGCTTTTGGCCCGACCCCGCTCACCGGGGCGGGGGCGGTATGGAACCTGAGTGAAACAGGCAACCTTGAAGAAGCTGCTGCCCGCCTCTTTCAGGGCCTGCGCTATCTTGATACACTGGGCGCGCAGCACGGCTTTACTGCTCTTGCTGTGCAGCCTGTTCCGGTCAGCGGCATCGGCCTTGCCATACAGGACCGCCTGCGCCGCGCAGCAGCCCCCCGCCCCGGACAACCCCAGGCATGACAGCGTTTGACCCAAAGGAGCTTAAAACGCTCTCTGACATTCTCGCGCTGATTCTTGATGAGGAACAGGGGCAGTCAGCCTCTGCCCTTGATGCCATTAAGGCGCGGGCAAGACGTAATAAAATTACGGGCGGAGCACTTAAAAACCTGTTTCAGACTATCACTGACGATCCTTCATGGCGTAGCAGTTTTAAAAATACGAAAGCACAAACCCAGGATAAGTCAGAAGAGTATCTTGCCCGCCTGGGGCAGATGCGCACCACGCTCAATGAAACCAGCGAAGAGCTGACAGCCACACGCAATTATACGCACAAGCTGCACGCGCAGCTGCAATATGCCATAAGCCTGCGAAAAGAAACTGAGATGGAGCTGGCGGAGCAGATTACCAGAAGGCACTACCCCAGCAGGGTGATGATCTTTGCTCTTTTTGGTGCTGGTCTTATCGTCGGAGCCGCCACAGCCGAGATCCTTCACGTCCTCCTTCATACAGCAACGCATGTTGTCACAGATAATGCCCGCTATCTCTACTGACTGATTGCCGCAACGCCTCTTTTGCGCATTATGACCCGGCTTTTTTATATTTCTCTGGATTCACTGCTCTTCGACAAGGTTAAACTATGTCTGACTCATCTCTGCCTCCCTCTCTGCATACCGCCCTGAAAGATCTGCTCGGCCCGGCAGGTTTGCTGACCGGAACAGATGATACAGCATCATACTGCACAGACTGGCGGATGCTCTATCAGGGCCGGTGTGCTGCTGTTTTGCGCCCCGCCTCGACCGAAGAGTGTGCAAAAGCTGTTGCTCTGTGTGCAGAGCATGGTGTGCCTATGGTGCCTCAGGGCGGTAATACCAGCATGGTCGGTGGCGCCACCCCTGACGACAGTGGCAGAGCCGTTATTATATCAACCACACGCATGAACCGCATTCGCCACATTGACCACGGCGACCTGACAATGACAGTTGAAGCCGGTGTCACTCTTAAAGCCGCTCAGGAGGCCGCAGCCCGCGAGGGGCTGATGCTGCCACTCTCTATATCCTCTGAAGGGTCAGCTGATATTGGTGGTGTTATCGCCACAAATGCAGGTGGCAACAACACGGTGCGCTATGGCAATGCCCGCGAGCTGACGCTGGGCCTCGAAGTTGTTTTACCCGACGGCAACACACTCAACCTGATGCGCAGACTGCGCAAAGATAATACCGGTTACCCGCTGCGTCAGCTTTTTGTCGGAGCAGAAGGCACCCTGGGGCTGATTACCACCGCTATTATACAGCTGCAGCCCAGCCCCCGCTCGCGTGAGACGGCGCTGTGTGCCGTGCAAAGCCCTGAACAGGCCCTGGCGCTTTTTGCTGCTTTTCGTAAACATGACCCGTCAGCCGTTCTGGCTTTTGAGTATATGTCAGGCACCAGCATGAACCTGGTAACAACACTGATCGATAACTGCACGCTGCCTCTGTCTGAACCTGCACCGGCTTATGTCCTGGTTGAACTGGCCAGCACACGTAGTGATGACAGCCTGCGCACCCTGATGGAGAGTGTGCTTGAACAGGCTTTTGAAGAAGAGCTGATTTCAGATGCTGTGCTTGCTGAAAGTGAAACCCAGCGTCAGTCACTCTGGATGATTCGCGAAGAACATGCTGAAGCACAAAAACGCGCAGGGGCTTCGGTTAAAAACGATGTTTCTGTCCCGCTTTCCGCTATTCCTGCTTTTATCACCGAAGCCACGCAGAGCTGTGAAGCCCTGATCCCTGGTATTCGTGTTGCACCCTTTGGTCATATTGGTGATGGCAACATTCACTTTAACCTGGTGCAGCCTGAAGGCGGAGACTCGCAGGCTTTTCTGAGCCAGGACCACGCGATTATGGACACAGTGGCTGAAATTGTACGCAAATATGACGGCTCATTCTCAGCAGAGCACGGCGTTGGCCAGCTTAAAACATACATGATGCCGTCATGGCGTGGCGGGGCTGAACTCGCGACCATGGAAAAAATTAAAGCCGCTCTGGACCCGCACAACCTGATGAACCCTGGCAAAATTTTTCCGGCTGCCTGAGGCGAAATATAAATAAAAACAAACATTCCCCGGCCTGTTCTCCCTGACCTGAGGGAGAATAACGCCGGAAAAATGCCCTGCTACGGGCAGTCTCCCTCACCCCTGATGGGGTCATGGCAGCATTGTTGCGTTTAACGCAAAGGTCATTTACCTCTGATGTGCGTAGCAAAACACTCTGTTGTGACTATGTTTGTTGACGAAATAAACAGACATTCAACAACATTGAAGGTTAGTATGAGCGCATCAGTGAAATCCGACAAGGAAGCAGCCATGGCGCTAGCCGAATCAATTATTGGAACGTGGGAACTCGTTTCATACCAGGTTGAACTGCAGTCAACCGGTGAGTTTATTGACGCTATGGGAGATCATCCCCGCGGGCGTGTTATTTTCACCAATGATGGCTGGGTTGCCTTCAACCTTGAAGGCACCGGGCGCACCCCTGCTCAGACAGACCAGGACCGCGCTAAACTTATGAACACACTGGTGGCTTACATCGGCCGTTACCGGATTGAAGGTAATCAGTGGGTTACAAAAGTGCAGACAGCATGGGCACCTGAGTGGGTGGGCAGCGAACAGCGCCGCACCGTGACACTGCTTGGTGACACTATTCAGGTTGTAACTCCCTGGCGTAAAATGCCAAACTGGGCAAAGGATCAGATGTCACGCAGTATCATTAAATTCCAGCGCGCCAAATAACGTTCGTAGCACGCGCTATGACTTCATCTGACGACATCACACTCTCAGTTGTTAAAGGGGCCGGGCTTCAGTCTGCCCTGGCAGAAATCAGGCCGTTTCTTGCGGCCCGTGATCTGCAGACGGATGAAAATATTGATACTTTTGTTCTGGCACACACTACCGCAGACCCCCGGCTTGCGGGCTGTGCGGGCCTGGACCAGAACGTGATAAAATGTGTCTGCACCAGCGAAGAGTTCCGCGATGCAGGCCTGAGTCTGAAGCTTGCAACCGAAGTCATCAAATGTGGCCTTACGGCAGGATATGATGACCTGTTTCTTTATACCAAATATAGTAACATCCGCCTGTTCCGTGGATGGGGATTTTCAACGCTTGTAGAAATCCCGGGTGCTGTAGCCTTTCTGCATTATGACCAGGCTGCTTTCGAACACTATATCGAAGCACTCCGCGCCTTCAGAAAAGAAGGAGCGCTGACCGGCAGCATTGTGCTTAATGCTAACCCGTTTACCAACGGGCACCGTTATCTGGTCGAACAGGCCAGTAAAGACTGTGACATAGTGCATATTTTTCTGGTGAAGGAAGATGTTTCTCTCTTCTCATACCAGGATCGTCTGACACTGGTGCGCAAGGGTGTTGCTGACCTTAAAAACGTGATTGTTCACGAAGGGTCAGACTACATCATCTCTCACGCCACTTTTCCGGGCTATTTTCTTAAAGACCGCGCCGCAGTGAACGAACAGGCCTCTGCGGTCGATGCTCTTATGTTCCGTCGTTATATCGCCCCTGCTCTTAATGTCAGTGTGCGCTATGTCGGTACAGAGCCGCTCGATAAAACAACAGCTATGTACAATGTTGTCCTCAGAAAATTTCTGAGCACATACCCCTGCGACAGTAAGCCGGTTGAACTGAAAGAACTGGAAAGAAAGACATGTGGTACTGCTGTTATCTCAGCATCGCGCGTCAGAGAGCTTATCAAAGCCGGTAACTTTGAAGCAATCAAAGAACTGGTTCCTCCATCTACATTTGAATTTATCAGACGTACACACACTCAATCCTAAACGGAGAAGGAGATATCGTTGTGAAAGTCATACAAAAGGGCATGGCCGGCACTCTGGAGTCCAGTGACGTCCTTGTTGTTGTGAGCCCCAACGATGCTGACGACATTAAGCTCTCATTACAGAGCAAGGTCGAAAAGCAATATGGCAACGCCATCAGAAAAGCGATCAGCGAAACTCTGGCGAAATGTGGGGTAACAGGTGCCAGAGTCGACGTCAGAGACCAGGGCGCACTCGACTGCGTTATAAGAGCTCGTGTTGAAGCGGCTGTCTATCGTGCAGCTGATGAAAAAAACGTGAAATTCGGGGGGCAGTCATGAAGCTGCGTCGAAGCATGATGTTCATTCCCGGCTCTAATGCCGGGATGCTGTCTAACTCCTACATTTACAAACCTGACTCTGTCATGTTTGACCTTGAGGATGCTGTCAGTCTGACCGAAAAAGACACAGCCCGCCACCTGGTGTTTAACACATTACAGACGAACCTGTATGACGGCATTGAAACCGTTGTGCGGATCAACGGCGTTGATACACCTTTCTGGGAAGACGACCTGGACATGGCTGTGCGCGGCGGTGTGCAGATTGTGCGCCTGCCAAAAACAGAAAGTGTCGATGACGTTAAAGAAATCGAACAGCGCATTGAGAAAATCGAAAAAGACTGTGGCCGCAAAGCAGGCGACACCAAAATTATGGCCGCTATTGAATCGGCCTGTGGTGTTGTAAACTCGGTTGCTATTGCACGCTCAACCCCCCGTATGGTGGCTATTGCCCTGGCCGGGTTTGACTATCTGGTTGATATGCAGACCTCACGCAGTGCAGGCAGCGAGCCTGAACTGTTTTATGCCCGTGCAGCCGTGCTGCATGCGGCGCGGGCAGCAAAGATTGATGCCTTCGACGTTGCCTATGGTGATGTCAATGATGATGCAGGCTTTCTGCGTGAAGTAGAGATTGCCAAAAACCTTGGCTATAACGGCAAGTCACTCATTCACCCACGACAGATCGACCTTCTGCACAAAGCCTACGCCCCCGCGCAGAAAGATATCGACCATGCCCGCCAGGTTCTTCAGGCCGCAAAAGAGGCACAGGAGAAAGGACTGGGCGTTGTCTCCCTTAACGGCAAGATGATTGACCCGCCCGTTATTCACGAAGCACAACGCGTTATTCTGCTTGCTGAAAACGCCTGAGGGAGGATCCTATGTCATACGATAAAAAACGCGCTCAGGATTATGCCGCACAGCACAACCTTCCCGAATTTGAAGGTGTGTATGCAAAATCCCCTCAGCTGGCGAATACAAACCAGAAATATCACCGCAAGCTGATCCCTTCCCTTGAGGAAGCCATTAAAGCTTCCGGCCTGAAGGACGGTGACACCGTCTCCTTCCACCACGCTTTTCGTGAAGGTGACAAGGTCGTTATGCAGGTGATGAAGACCATTGCTGAAATGGGCTTTAAAAACCTGACTATTGCTCCCAGCTCTCTGCTTAACTGCCATGACGGGCTGCTTGAGTATATCCGTTCAGGTGTCATTACCAAAATCTTTACATCTGGTCTGCGTGGTGAGCTGGGTGAAGCCATCTCTAATGGTGTGATGGACACTCCGGTCCAGATTCACTCACACGGTGGCCGTGTGCATCTGCTGCAGACAGGCGAGCTCTCGATCGATGTGGCTTTCCTTGGGGTTGCATCAGCTGACGAGTTTGGCAATGCAAACGGCAGCCATGGCGCTCTGAGCTGCGGCTCTCTGGGCTATGCCAAGGTTGATGCCCAGTTTGCCCGCTATGTTGTGGTGCTGACACAGGAACTGATTGACTACCCTAACTACCCCACCAGCCTGTCGCAGGATCAGGTCGATGCAGTTGTTACGGTTGATGAAGTGGGCGACCCTTCTCTGATCAGTGTTGGTGCGGCCCGTCTGACCAAGAACCCCCGCGACCTGATGCTGGCACGTATTGCAGCCTCGGTTATTGAAAACTCAGGTTTTTTCAAGAGCAACTTCTCATTGCAGACCGGTTCAGGCGGTGCAGCAACGGCAACGACGATCTTCCTTGGTGAAAAGATGGTCGAGAAAAACATCAAGGCAAGCTTCGCCCTTGGTGGTATTACCGGGCCGATCGTTGACCTGCTCAATAAGGGCATGATTGAAGCGATTGCCGATGTGCAGTCGTTCGACACTGTTGCTGCTCACTCACTCAGAGACAACACAGCTCATACAGAGATTTCGGCTAACGAATATGCAAATGCCACATCAAAAGGGGCATTTGTTGACCGTGTTGATGTTGTGCTGCTCAGCGCACTTGAAGTGGATACAGACTTCAACGTCAACGTGCTGACCGGCTCTGACGGTATAATGCGCGGCGCTTCAGGCGGGCATTGTGACGTTGCTGCAGCAGCAAACCTGACAGTTATTGTCACACCGCTGCTGCGGGCCCGCATGCCCTGTATCGTTGACAGCGTGAACACGGTTGTTACCCCGGGGCAGACAATTGATGTGGTTGTCACCGACCACGGCATTGCCGTGAACCCCAACAACCCTGATCTTGAAAAACGCCTGCGCGATGCAAAACTGCCGGTAACAACTATCGAAGAGCTGAGAGATCTGGCTATTGCACGGGCCGGTAAACCTGACCCCATCGCTTATACTGACAAAGTGGTCGCCGTCGTGCGCTACCGCGATGGCAGCGTGATGGATGTTGTGCGCCAGGTTGCGCCATAACGAACAGAAAAGGGCCTTTATGCTATGTCACAGGGCCTTGATACTTTTCATACTGTTTTGCGCGCACGGGAGGACCGTGTGCGCAGGCAGCATGAGCTTTTAAACCAGTTTAACCTCCCCCTGATATCTGCAACGGTTGTGGCCCCGGGGCCCAATAAATCAACCGCTTTATACCGCGACGTTCTTGATGTCGCACAGCAGACATTGCGCGAGGTCTTCAGCAGCCCCCCCTGGAAAATTGTGCACGAAGAGGCTTATCACAGCCCTGCCGGGCCTGAAGCTTTTTTTGTCATCAGCGGCTCTTCTGCCAGCGATATAAAAAACGCTGTTGTACAGCTTGAAGAAACACACCCCATCGGGCGGTTATGGGACCTGGATGTTATACTGCCGGATATGACCATACTCTCGCGGCAGCAATTCGGCCTGCCACCCAGGCGCTGCCTTGTATGCAACAATGAGGCACTGGGCTGCGCCCGCAGCCGGGCTCATACACTGAGCCAGCTTAAAGATAAAATTAAAAGTCTTTTCGAACTCTACAGAAAAGAGAGGCACATGTGATAAATGCAGCCACTATATCTGACCTGGCACGTTATGCCCTTTTAAGAGAGGTCAGCCTCTCACCCAAACCCGGCCTGGTTGACCGTTATAATAACGGTGCCCATACCGACATGGATTACGCCCTGTTTCTGCTCAGCATTGATGCTATCAGCCCTTTTTTTAAACTGTTTTATGAGCAGGGTTCTGTTACTGCAAACCTCCCCCCTCCCCTGGCACTTCAGGCATTACGCAAAACCGGCATAGCCTGTGAACAGGCTATGTTCAAAGCCACGGGGGGCGTTAACACACATAAGGGCGCAGTGTTTGCCCTTGGCCTTTTATGCGGGGCCGCAGGCCGCCTTACAGCAAAACACCACACTGTAAATGTTGCTACCTTATGCGCTGAAGTATCAGCCATTTGTCACAACCTGACAGAGAAAGATCTGGGGCAGGCAAAACGTAACAATACTTTAACTGCCGGTGAAAAAATTTATCTGACATATGGCCTCAGCGGTGCACGGGGCGAGGCAGAAGGGGGGTTTGCGACAGTACGCCGCTATGCTCTGCCCGCTTATACCGCGGCTTTAACACAGGGAATGCCCGCTGATCACGCAGAGCTGATTTCCCTGCTCACGTTGATGTCATACAATGAAGACACCAATGTCATTTCGAGAGCGGGACTATCTGGCCTGAAATTTGTTCAGCAGCAGGCGCAGAAGATTTTGTTCGCCCTGAAGGAAGAAGGAGATTTTGACCTCAGACATCAGACAGAAGCTCTTAATGCTGCTTTTACCAGCCAGGGCATAAGCCCCGGCGGAAGTGCCGACCTTCTGTCTGTTATGTTATTCCTTTACTATATACAGGTCGCATTCTCTAAAGGAGAGGGCGCATCAGCTGAAAGAGAAAGCGTATGTTAGAGACTATTTGCGGGGCAATTTTTCCCGTAGTTTTGTCAATGATGCTCGGATATCTTGGCGCTTACCTTGGGATGTTTAACCGGGACCAGGCAACCGCTATTAACCGTATGGTCCTGAAATTTGCCTTGCCTATGGACCTTTTTGTTGGCATTGCCCGCATTAATCGTGACCAGATTCTGAATTCAGGCCGTTTTGCCTCCATTATTATTGCCTGGATGATTCTCAGCTTCCTGCTGACTTACTGGTTCTCACGCTTTGTCTTTAAACGCTCGGTCTCCCTCGCTGCCCTTCAGGCTATGGCTGTGGGTAACCCTTCCGTGCCTTTTGTCGGCTCAGCCGTGCTTGGGTTTCTCTTTGGTGGCCAGAGCGCGCTTGCCGTATCACTGGCCAGCCTGACAATTAACGTTGTGCTCATCCCTATCCTTTACTTCCTGCTTGCCAGCGACAATCCCGAAACCATGGGACAGTCAGACAACTGGATGTCACACCTGGTACAGGCCGGCAAACAGCCTGTGGTTCTTGCCCCTCTGGCTGCCTTTGTGTGGGTTCTCTCGGGTTTCCATATCCCTCACCTGCTCACCACATCGTTTGTTATGCTGGGCAAAACAACCGGCGGTGCAGCCATGTTCGCCGCAGGTATTCTGCTCTGCCTCATGAAACCTGTTCTGAACTCTATGGTGCTGACCTCTGTTACCATCCGTAACATTATCGCACCGGTTGTCGCATGGGGACTGGCTATCGCAGCACATCTGTCACCGTTCTATCTGCGTGAAGTTGTCCTGACATTTGCTATGCCTTCTGCTTCTGTCATTGTTATGCTCTCAAGCCAGATCAAAAAAGGAGAGAGAGAGGCTGCTTCAACGGTCTTTTTCTCAACGGTCGCGTCCGTATTTACGATGGGTGCCCTGATCGCACTGACAGCGGAGTAAAACGCTGTGCAGCCCCTGTCACACCAGTGACAGGGGCCAAACTACCCTGATTATAAAAAATCTTATCTGACTTCTGGTCATATTGCGCAGTTAGCAACTGATCAGACCCGCTCAAGCCCGACAGCAATTCCCTGCCCGTCATCAGTTTCTGTCGCTGCCAGAGCCAGTTTACCAGCCATCAAAGAAAGCTCTAAGGCAGCAGTGCCGACAAGTCTGGCACCTGACATGCCTGGCGAATGCCCCATAGCAATCGCGCCACCATTGGGGTTAACCCGCAAATCATCATCTGCGATCCCCATAACGCGCAATATCGCCAGCGCCTGAGAGGCAAATTCTTCATTAATTTCTAAAAGATCAAGCTCGGTAGGATTCCAGCCCAGCCGCTTCAGAAGTTTTTTTGCGGCACCAGCGCCGCCGGCTCCTCCCGCCCGGAGAGAAGCACCCGCAGCAACAGCTCCGGTTATGCGCGCCAGAGGGGTAAGAGCATATTTTTCTACAGCATGTTCTGACGCAATCAGTAAAGCACATGCACCATCACTTAAAGCTGCTGAGTTCCCTTCGGTAACGGTTGCGCCCTCGCAGCTGTTAACAGGTTTCAGCCCCGACAAAAAATCCTGACTGACCGGATGCGGCATTTCATCTTTGACGATGACATGAGCCCCCCCGCCTTTTTGTCGCACTGTGACAGATACTGTTTCTTTAAGCAGGCGCCCCGTTGTCTGTGCCACAGCTGCCTTAATCTGGCTTCTGACAGCAAAGCCGTCCTGATCCGCGCGGGGGATATGATAATGAAGAGCAACTTTATCAGCGGTAACAGAAGAAATAAAATCTCCGTACATCTGCCTGATTTTCGGATTAAGAAAACGCGAAGCCAGACTGATGTCGTGTTTTTCGCTGCGCGGAAATATAATATCTGCCTCCGGGAGCAAAAGAGCTGCACGGCTCATACTATCAACACCACCGGCAATAATCAGCTCAGCCTCTCCCGCCTTAATCGCCCGGGCTGCAGCCATGACAGCCTCCATCCCTGAGCCAGACAGCCGGTTCACTGTCGTGCCACTCACCTCCACAGGTAAACCTGCCAGCAGCAAAGCCAGGCGGGCAATATTACGGCTGCTTTCACCCGTCTGACTGGCACAGCCTGTAATCACATCATCAACGGCCGCCCAGTCGACTGTCTTATTACGAGCGGTAAGAGCTGCGAGCGGAACAGACGCAAGCTCATCAACTCTGACACAGGATAATGCGCCCCCAAAACATCCGACAGGTGTACGCACATAGTCACAAATAAAAGCCTGGGCCATCACATTATCCATCACACTTACACCAGAGGAGCACGTAGCTGTGTAAACAGCCCTTACCGGTGCCCCTGCACTATAGTAAAATCTATAATATAATTTTCAAAATAAATAACGAAAATAAAATTATAAATAAAACAACTATAAGTATTATTTATATAATTATTTATGTTAGTATAAACATAATTTTTTATAATTATTATTAAAAACAAGAACATTTTATTATTTTCTCTTGCGCATAAAATCAGGAGCGTAACAATAACGCACTCTGTCTGTTTGATTTTAATGCAGAGATATGCTGCGAGGTGAGAAGCTCTCAGGCCTCTGATACCCTCGGCCCTGATGGCCGAAAGCCTGAAAATATACGGCTGTGCACCAGGCTGATGAAACGCTGACAGGCCAGAGACAGCATGTTCCCTGACCCGTCAACTCAGGATAAAACCTGAAAAATTATGACAGCTGTGTTGCTGCCAGTCGCTCGCGCGCTTCACCGATGTGTTTACGTTTTAATGTAAGAAACACCAGAGCCGTTACCGGCGGTGCGATAAAGCAACCAATATCAATACCGTTAAAGAGATGTGCCAGCGGGCCAGAGAAAAACGCATTACTGGTCACTGGCAGCTGCACAACGACGCCCGCAAGAAAAGCCAGACAGGCAGGCACATCAAACAAACCGTAAATGCCGCCATCTGCACGGAAAAAGGAATCAATATCGTATGATCCTTTTTTAACAACATAAAAGTCGAGAATATTCACTGTCACCCAGGGGACCAGCACACTGAGCAAAGCAACCACGATATTAATAAAAGTAGAAACAATGTTTTTTTCAAACACAGTCGCTACAGTCAGGCAGCCTGTCAGCACAACAGCTGACATAATCACCCGGGCCATACGCTTAGGCTGCCACGAGGCAGAGAATGTCTGAATAATTGTAATCAGTGTGAGCACACCACCATACACATTCAGCGCATTATGACTGATAATATTAAGCACAAACAGACACAGCAGAACTGAACCAAGACTACCGCCAAGAGCAGCCACGGCTGACATCGGGTCAGACGACGCATAACTGCTTGCTGCCAGCACTGCCCCGAAAACAAATGTCACTGATGCACCAATAGCTGCACCGGCAAGGCTGGAAATAAAGGGACGTTTCAGCCCGACTGTCTCAGGAAGATAGCGTGAGTAATCAGACGTATAGCAGGCGTAAGATGTGTTCCAGACTAAAGCCGTGGAAAAGCATAGAAACCACCCGAAAAGATTGCATGGCCCGATTGTCCAGACCGTATCAGGCAGACTATGCACCGCCTCAACAAAAGCGATGAGGATAGCTGCCCCCATAAACCACATACCAACACGGTTGAGAAAATGAATGGTATTATAACCAAATATACCAATAGCAACCGCAGCAAGCGCTGCAATGGCTGCACCATAACCAGGGTCAATCTGCGGTATCAGACCATGCAGAGCCCGCCCGCCAAGAGCTGTATTGGATGTAAAAAACCCAAGATAGAGAAGAGAAGAAATTAAAACAATCAGCAAAGCACCATAGCGCCCAAACTGGCCACGGCTCTGAATCATCTGGGGCAGCCCCATACGTGGCCCCTGCGCTGAACAGGCTGCCAGAACACAGCCGCCCAGAAAATGCCCGCTGAAAATAGCACTGGCGACCCAGAATAACGACAAATGGGAGGTCACTGCGATTGAAGCCCCGGTTACAATCGGCAAAGGGGCAATGTTGGTTGTAAACCACAGGGTAAAAAGGTCTGAAACCCGGCCATGGCGTGCACTGAGTGGCACATAAGAGGCACTGTTTTCTTCGATAAGCGCACTGTTATCTGAAAGATCATGAGCTGCTTCGGTCATGACTTCACCTCACTTTCGAGAAAAGGCATGCCTTTCATAATCTTATTATCCATCGTCTCTATATGCGCCTGAAGACGTGGTATGAACGCCGCCCATTGCGGGTCTCGCGCCAGGGTATCCCGGCGCTTTTCACGGTCATCAAGAGAAGTAAAGGCCCATATATGAACAATCTGATTAAGCTGGCCTATTTCAGAAAAATAATAGCCGATAAGTGTTCCAAGATGTTTCTTCTGAATGGCAATGCCTTCTTCTGTTACATCTTTGATGTAAGCTGGTAGTGATCCGGTCCTGAGCCTGTAAGTCCGAATTTCATAAAACATGCTACACCTCACCTCATGACAAAGGGGTCACCGATTGGCTCATCCGATGTGTAGATCCACACTGATTTCGTACGAAGGTAGTCATAAATGGAGGCAACGCCTCCCTCCCGGCCGTAGCCGGTATCGCCGTACCCGCCAAAAGGCATAGAAGGAGCAATAACCCTGTAGGTATTGACCCAGACAATGCCTGCTCTGATACGTTTGACCATACGACTGGTACGACCAATATCACGCGTAAACAAACCCGATGCGAGACCGAAACGAGTTGAATTCGCCTGTGCAACTGCATCATCTTCATCATCGAACACGGAAACCGCCAGAACAGGACCAAAAAGCTCTTCTGTCAGGGCTGGTGCTGACGTGTTGCGACAATCAAGAATAGTGGGCAGATAGTAATTGCCCTTTTGTGGCATATCCTGCGGCACAGCCCCACCAGTAATCAGTGTGGCACCGGCTTCGAGGCTTTCTGCCACCACGCGCTCAATTTTATCGCGCTGCTGACGTGTCGCAAGGGGGCCCATCTCTGTCGCAAAATCTGACGGCACACCAATGCGAATACGCTTTGCTTTTTCGACAATGCGCGCCAGCAGGTCATCATAAACGCCACGCTGAATAAGCAGACGTGAACCCGCTACACAGCTTTGCCCGGTTGCTGCAAAAATACTGGCAATAATCGCATTAGCTGCACTGTCCAGGTCTGCATCATCAAAGACCATGACAGGAGATTTTCCACCCAGCTCAAGAGTCAGGTGAGCAAAGTTATCTGCTGTATTACGCACGACATGACGGGCTGTTTCTGGTCCGCCGGTAAAAGCTACGCGTGCCACCAGCGGGTGAGACGTCAGAACACGCCCGCACTCTGCACCAAAGCCGGTGATAATGTTAATAACACCGGGCGGAAAGCCTGCTTCATGCACCAGCTTTGCAAAAGCCAGAAGCGGTGCCGGGGCTTCTTCTGATGCTTTGAGCACAACCGTGCAGCCTGCTGCAATTGCGGGTGCAATTTTAACAGCTGAGAGAAAAAGCTGCGAGTTCCACGGGACAATAGCAGCAACAACCCCGATAGGCTCATTATGCGTTGTGGCATCCATGTCTTTTTTATCGACAGGAACCACACGCCCTTCAATTTTATCAGCAAGACCTGCAAAATATCTGTAATATTCAGCAACATAAGCAATCTGCGCTTTTGTCTCGCGCACAATTTTGCCGGTATCCTGCGTCTCCAGATCAGCAAGATCAGAAGCATGCTGCTCTATCAGGTCACCAAGGCGATAAAGCAGTTTGCCACGTGCCGCAGCGGTAAGACCACGCCAGGCCGCGTCATTTAACGCACGGTCAGCAGCTTTAACAGCCCGGTCGGTATCAGCCGTGCGGGCCTCTGGCATATTTGCCCAGACTTCACCGGTTGAAGGGTCAACACTGTCAAAGCGTGCCTCCCCATCTTCAAACCGCCCGTCAATATAATAATGAAACGTCTTCATCAGGTCAGCCCTTATGCTGCAAATGCAGGCATCACGTCGCGCACAAACCGCTCAAGAGAGGCTTTTTTGCGCTCGAACGGCATCAGGCTGTCAATCCAGAAGCTGAACTGGTCATAGCCCATTTTTTCATATCCGCGAATGCGCTCAATCACCTCATCAGGGGTGCCCACAACCAGATTTTTCTTCATATTCTCTGGTGTATAGCGAGGGTGAGAGGCAATATGCTCTTCGCTCAGTGCTTCGATAAAACCATTTTTAATCGGGGCTTTATTCTGAAACCATGATTCGAAATAACAATAGAATTTAGCAAGGTCTTTGACAGCTGCTTCTGTGTCTTTTTCATTTTCAGCCACATAACCATGCATCAGCAGCATAATGTCAGGGCGGGGCACATCGGGGCTGTTCTGACAGGCCTGGTTAAAACGCTCCATGAGCGATTCAACTTCTTCATCACCTGCGGCAAGCGGGGTCACCTGCACATTGCAGCCATTGGCCACGGCAAATGCATGAGAATTGGGGTCACGCGCGGCAACCCATACCGGCAGCTCGGACTGAACAGGTTTTGGCACTGACGTAGAAGAGGGGAAACGCCAGAATTCACCCTCATGCGTCACGTCACCTTTCCACAAAGCGGGCAGAAGCGGCACCATTTCGCGCATCTTTTTGCCGGCTTCCATAGCATCAAGACCGGGAGAGAGGCGTTCATATTCAAACTGGTAAGCACCGCGTGCAATGCCAAGGTCAAGCCGGCCCTGGCACGCAAGGTCAGCCAGAGCGGCCTCACCTGCCAGACGGAGCGGATGCCAGAAAGGCGCAACAACCGTGCCCGTACCCAGCCTTATACGCTTCGTTTTTGCACCAAGATAAGCAATATTAATAAAAGGGTTGGGTGCAATAGTGAACTCCATACAATGATGTTCACCAATCCACGCTGTTTCCATTCCGCCGTCTTCAGCGATTTTCACCAGCGTTTCGAGTTCGCTGAACAGCTCACTATGCGACTTTTCAGGAGCCGTGCGCTCCATATGCACAAAGAGTGAAAACTTCATAAACTCCAATCTCCTTAATGGGATTGCTCATTTTCGTCCGTCTTATGAAAAGAGGAGTATGTGCAATCAGTCAGTCATGGACGCGGCATCCACCTGAGCGAAAAATTGTGAAAGAACGGCATCGGTCGCAGCCGGAGAGATAAAGCTCATCATATGGCGCTCCCCTGGCAGAGAGACGGCGTAACCCTGCGGGGCAAGACGTGCCATAGCCTCTGACATAGCCGGGGTAGAATTCGGGTCGAACTCACCGGTCAGAAAACAGGCCGGCATAGCAAGATGTTTAAGACCAGCGGCATGCACCTCATCAGAAGTCGCAAAAAGTGCGTAACTTCTTGAATAGCCAACCGGATTAACCTGCTCCAAAGCCTGTTTGAGTGCCGTAAAGGCCTCTGTCGCCTCAGGAGCCGGCACATCACCAAACCAGCGCTTTAAGGTGACAGACACATCAAGGCGGGCCTCGCCACTATTGAGTTCGGCCAGTCGTTTCAGCACAGCCGCTTTCTGGGCTGCACTGCGCTGAAAAACTGCATTCATGGGCACAATACCCGCAGCACGCTCTGGTTTGGTCAGGGCATACTGCAATGTAACAAGCGCACCCATAGAATGGCCGACGATAATCGCCTTCTCAAACCCGTTTGCATCAAGCACACGATCGAGCTGAGTGGCGTAGTCCTCCAGCTTTGCCTTCTCAGGCGGCAGAGGACTTTCCCCATGACCAAGCATGTCATAGGCAACACAGCTCCGCTGACCGGCAAAAGCCTTCATCTGCGGAGCCCAGAAACGATGAGACATTCCTACTCCGTGGATGAACACCACAGGCAATGCACCCTGAACTTCAGACCGCTCTGCCTGACAGCATGTACCATCCTTAAGGAAGAATGTTTCAGCCATTTGTGCTGCCTAACTCTTTAAGATCAGCATAACGGTCACCGATACGATGATGCGGACGACCACCAATTGAAGCGCCAAGGGCGACAACGATCTCGTCAGGTGCCGGGCTGTCGTTAATAGCAAACTGAAGGGTCAGATAATGTGAGCGGCGGCCCTCATCAGCTTTATCCATCAGCGGAATAGAAATAGGGGCATTTGGCCCGCCACGTGTGTTGGTAAAGGCCAGGTATGACTTAGCACCAACAGCTGCGCGGAAATGATTGCCAAATCGTAACGTATGGATCAAAGCAGAAGCATGTTCAACTTCACCGGCAGTGCCCACAATGGCTGCTTTGCCATATGCCTCAACCGCATCACCGCTGCCTGCCATAGCAATGATCTCAGCAGTCAGCAGCTTGCCAAGCTCAGGGGCAATGGCATGAATTTCAGGTTTAAGGTCTTCAACATAACCACGGCCATGCCATGGGTTGGTCAGCACTGCAGCCGCACCGAACATCTGCAGTGGCTTTGGGGCAGAACGCCCGCCTTCGATAAAGGTCGTCTCTGAATAACGAACCACTTTGCGTAATGACAGCATTATCGCACTCCCCTGTGTTTTGATGACTGGCACCAGAATTCGTTACTGGTTCACAATAATATGGTATACCATAGTATCGACGATAAAAAAGCAACCTTCTTTGAGATATATTCGACTAAAATTTAGGAAAGCTGATAAATCACATAATCAACAGATTTATTTATGCTTTTCATAAGTAAATATGATAACCATGGCACCCGAAATGAATACAGAAACAGACCTCGCATTTGCGCCTCCCCCCTTGCCTGATGAGCCATTTATCAAGCCTGTGCCTCGCATTCAGCGCACATTACGCGAGATAGCAGCCGAGCATTTGCGCGAAGCCATTCTGCGCCTTGAGCTGCGTCCGGGTGACAGGCTTGTTGAAAGAACCCTTTGTGAAAAACTCAATGTGAGCAGATCAATTATCCGAGAGGTACTGCGTGAGCTTGAGGGAGAGGGGCTGGTCAGCAAAGATAATCGTGGCCCTATTGTCAGACAGCCCACCCGTGAGGAACTTGAACAGATTTATGAACTGCGTGCCCTGCTCGAAGGCACAGCCGCAGCACACTGCGCCAGCCGTGCCAGCACGACACAGATAAAAGAACTTTCAAAATTTCTGAAAAATATAGAAATTTCTTATAAAAAACAAAATTTCGTCTCGGTTATTGAGCAAACCGATTCTTTTTACCGGCAGATGTTTCTTGCCGCACAATGTGATGTTGCCTGGGAACTTGTGCAAAAACTCAAAGGGCGCATCAGTGTCTATCGTGCCATAACGATTGCTTCAGCCGACAGGCAGACAACGGGCCTGGCAGAAATGCATGCTATTTTAGAGGCTATTAAAAACAAAGATGCCGCAGCGGCCTCTCTCGCCTCCTCCCGGCATGTGCAGAGTGCGGGGCGCATTGCCCTCTCCAGACTCGGCCCGTCTTCTCCGCTGGCAAATAAGAAAAACCCCTGAAAATTACAAAAAAAAGCCGCCCCTGTTGCATAAACAAACAGAGACGGCCTTTTGTAATCTCAATAATTACGAAAACGTAACAAATAGATTAGCAGTCAAGCGTTACAGCTCTCTCCCACTCAGAGAGATGGCTGCAATGTGCATCCCACTCACCCTGTTTAAGCTGCAGGTAAGGGTCAACAACACCATCGCCAATAACACTGCGCAAACCTTTATCTGCATCGAGTGCGCGCATCGCATCAAGCAGGTTCAGAGGCAGTTTTTTCGCGTCTTTAACCAGGTGGCCTTCGGTATACATGTTGATATCGAGCGGCTCGCCGGGGTGGATCTTCTGCTCAATGCCATTCAGACCTGCTGCCAGCAAAGAAGCCTGAAGCAGATAAGGGTTAGCTGCACCATCTGGCAGACGCATTTCAAAACGACCTTTACCAGGTACGCGTACCATGTGCGTTCTGTTATCGCCCGAATAAGTGACTGAGTTAGGAGACCACGTTGCACCTGACACTGTGCGCGGTGCGTTAATACGCTTGTAGGAGTTTACAACCGGATTGAGGAACGCACACAGAGCATCCGCATGATGAATCAGGCCACCAACAAAGTGATATCCTTTATCAGACAAACCAAGTTTGTCATTCGCATCATAACAGACGTTTGTTTTACCATCCCACAATGAAATATGGGCGTGGCAGCCGCTGCCCGTCAGGTTCATAAAGGGCTTAGGCATAAAGGTTGCGCGCAGACCATGCTTTTCAGCGATGGAGCGGGCCATAAATTTAAAGAAGACATGACGGTCAGCCGTAATCAGGGCGTCGTCAAAAATCCAGTTCATTTCAAACTGGCCATTCGCGTCCTCATGGTCGTTCTGGTAGGGCTCCCAGCCGAGGTCGAGCATCGCGTCACAAATTTCTTTAATGACCTCATAACGGCGCATCAGTGCTGAAGCATCATAACAACACTTGGCTGCGTTATCGTGCTCGTCAGATACCGCTTTCCCGTCGGGGGTAACCAGAAAGAATTCACACTCTACGCCGGTTTTAACTGAAAAACCTGCATCGGCAGCGCGTTTGACCATGCGTTTAAGGGTGTTACGCGGCCCCTGGTCAATATACTCGCCGTGCATTTTCAGGTCAGAAGCCAGCCAGCCTACTTCGGGCTTCCATGGCAGCTGAATAAGTGTTGAAGCATCAGGCACAGCAACGAGGTCAGGGTCAGCGGGGGAGAGCACAAAGCTCGCAGCAAACCCGGCAAAACCTGCGCCGTTTTTTTGCATACCGGCAATAGCTGCAGCCGGCACCAGCTTTGCTCTCTGCACACCCAGAAGGTCTGTATAGGAAATCAGAAAATACTTAATTCCACGCTCAGCAGCGATCGAGGCAAGATCAGGAACGGTAGTGGTCTGAGACATGTCTTGAATCCTGTCAGTCATAACCTGAAAACAAAAAATCCCTGACGCGCATCAGCGCCAGGGATACGCTTTAAATCAAAAACCGCCTTTGCCAGGGTACCAGTCGGTGCCTGCCAGTGGGATTTTGGTCATAGCGGCGGCTTCCATCGTCAGAGAGACGAGGTCTTCCGGCTCAAGGTTATGAAGGTGGCTTTTGCCACAGGCACGAGCAATGGCCTGTGCTTCCATTGTCATCACTGACAGATAGTTCGCAATACGACGCCCGCCCAGAATGGGGTCAAGACGTGCGGCAAGCTCCGGGTCCTGCGTGGTGATGCCAGCCGGGTCACGGCCTTCCTGCCAGTCGTCATAAGCGCCGGGCACTGTGCCCAGTTTTGCATATTCAGCAGCAAGATCGGGGCTCTGATCGCCAAGAGCAATAAGAGCTGCCGTGCCAATAGCAACAGCATCAGCCCCCAGGGCCAGTGCTTTGGCCATGTCAGCACCGCTGCGGATACCACCTGAGACAATCAGCTGAACCTGACGGTGCAGGCCGAGGTCCTGCAATGCCTGAACGGCTGAACGGATAGCAGAGAGAATGGGCAGGCCGACATGCTCAATAAAGACTTCCTGCGTGGCAGCCGTGCCGCCCTGCATACCGTCAAGCACAATCACGTCTGCACCGGCTTTAACAGCCAGAGATACGTCATAATAAGGGCGGCTTGCACCAACCTTAACGTAAATCGGCTTTTCCCAGTTGGTGATTTCACGCAGCTCTTCGATCTTGATTTCAAGATCATCAGGGCCGGTCCAGTCAGGGTGACGGCAGGCTGAGCGCTGGTCAATACCTTCTGGCAGGTTACGCATTTTTGCAACGCGCGGAGAAATTTTCTGCCCCAGCAGCATACCGCCGCCGCCTGGTTTTGCCCCCTGCCCCACAACAACCTCAATCGCATCAGCACGACGCAGATCATCAGGGTTCATACCATAACGTGATGGCAGATACTGATAAACCAGTGTTGAGGAATGACCACGCTCTTCAGGTGTCATACCGCCGTCACCTGTGGTGGTTGATGTGCCAACAGCACTTGCACCACGGCCCAGAGCTTCTTTTGCCTGAGCGGACAATGCGCCGAAAGACATACCCGCAATAGTGACAGGTGTTTTCAGGCGAATTGGCTTTTTGGCAAAACGCGTGCCAAGCACAACATCTGTGTCACAGCGCTCACGGTAGCCTTCAAGCGGATAACGTGAAACAGACGCACCCAGAAACAGCAGATCATCAAAATGAGGCAGCTTACGCTTTGTGCCTGCACCACGAATATCATAAATACCCGTGGCAGCAGCGCGCTGGATTTCAGAAATGGTGTTAACGTCAAACGTTGCTGAAAAGCGTGGTGCTGTGCGCGGAGGAGAGTTTTTATTCTGTGACATTATAACCTCAGTAGGCTGAAGCGTTATCGACATTGAAGTTATACAGACGGCGGGCTGAGCCATAACGACGGAAGCTCTCAGCCGGATAGTCTGTAATGCCGGCTTCTTTCAGCAGGTCTTTCAGAATAGCCAGATCTTCATCTGTCATTTTCTTTTCTTCGCAGTCTGCACCAAGGCTTTTCACTGTGCCACGCACAAACAGACGGGCTTCATACAGGCTGTCACCCAGGGCTTCGCCCGCATCGCCACACACAACGAGATTGCCAGACTGCGCCATAAAGCCGCTCATATGCCCGACAGAACCGCGAACAACGATGCTGACACCTTTCATAGAAATACCGCAACGTGCACCGGCATCCCCGTCGATCACCAGCAGTCCGCCCTGTGCCGTTGCACCGGCAGCCATACTGGCGTTGCCTTCAACATGCACTGAACCGCTCATCATGTTTTCAGCAACACCCGGGCCGGCATTACCTTTAATGACAACATTAGCACGCTGGTTCATACCGGCTGCATAATAACCAGCCTGCCCGTCAATCGTGACATCAAGCGGTGCGGTCAGACCAACTGCCAGGGAATGGCGTCCTTCAGGGTGAAGGATAGTCCATGCGCCTGTTGCATCTTCTGACTGAAGGGTTGAGTTCAGGACACGAACGGTAGAGGTGTGCAGGTCAATAACCTGTTTTTCCAGGGTCGCGCTCATGCTGCATGCTCCCAGTGGTAAACGCGCTGTGGTTCAGGCTCAAAAACGGTTGCTTTTTCAATACCTGGCAGACCGGCAAAAGCACGATATTCAGAGGCAAAAGCAACGTAATCTTCTGTCTCAGCCATAACAGCAGGCTTACAGGCGACCGGGTCGCGCAGCACAGCAAAACCATCACGTGTGCCAACCACAAAAGTGTAAAAACCATCGAGGTCAGAAAGAGAAGCTGTCAGTGCTTCGTCAAGGCGTTCACCTTTTGACAGACGCCATGAAAGATAACCGGCTGCAACTTCTGAGTCGTTTTCGGTTTCAAAGCTCAGGCCATCACGCACCAGCTGACGACGCAGGGTGTTGTGGTTTGACAGTGAGCCATTATGCACCAGACACTGGTCAGGGCCGGTTGAGAACGGATGCGCACCAGCCGTTGTAACAGCTGATTCAGTTGCCATACGTGTGTGACCAATAGCATGAGTGCCGGTCATTTCTGAAAGACCGAAGCGTGCTGCCACATCTTCAGGCAGACCAACGCCTTTATACAGCTCAATGCTGTCACCGCTGGAGACAAACACAACACCGTGGCCAAAACCTTCAACAAAGGCGCGCACAGCTGGCTCAGCCTCGTCAGAGCAGGTGATAATGGCGTGGTCGTCACGAAAAACAAAAGTTGCTTTTTGTGAAACTGCAAGAACACCAGCCTCAAAATCCTTACGCTGGCTTTCTTCAAGGCCGCGTACCGTAATTTTAGACTGACCATGCTGTGCACCACCATAAACAGCAAAACCTGCGCTGTCGGGGCCACGTTCTGTCATGGTTTTAAGCATCTGCGCTGTCAGAGCGCCGAGCTGAGGCTGAAGCCTGGGATTTTTAAGAAATAATCCAACAATGCCGCACATCGTACTTCTCCGCGACGAAAGGAAATGATGACCTTATAAAGCTCACCATCCTCTCCATAAGTCAACGGAAAAGAATATTACTTTCTTCTTAGGAAAGTCTTCTGAGGTCGGTATATGCCGCCTCTCACTCGTTTTCTGTGTCGCGGGGATAAATGATAATAGACAGGTAACGCATTGGTTTTTCTAATAATTCTTCAGGTCCATGTGGTGCCTGACTATCAAAAAGAAGTGTATCACCGGCTGACATGTCATATCGTTCATCTCCGTGACGGTAGATGACTCGCCCGCTCAGCATGTAAATCAGTTCGACTCCGTTATGACGGAAACTGCTATACGGCTTTGCCTCTTCGTGCAGGGTAATCATATAAGGCTCAACCACGTTTGGCCCGCCCAGCAAATGACCTAACAGCTCATATTCGTGCCCGGCTTTTGTGCCGCGCCGCTCTATCACCACACCCCGGCCTGCTTTGACAAAAGAGCAGTCACGCTGCTCCTCAAACGTTGCAAAAAGCTGACTCAGCTGCACATTCAGCGCACGGCACACAGCCTGAAGCGTTGCCAGAGAGGGTGAAATCTGCCCGTTTTCAATTTTTGACAACATACCAAGAGAAATGCCCGCAGCACTGGCCAGGTCTGCCCCTGTCAGCTCGAGCTTGCGGCGCATCAGCCTGATCTGCGCACCCAGCGATTCCTCAAGCGTCAGCTCCCGTATCGGGGCTGCGGTAGACCCTGTTTGCAGGTCTTCAGATGCTGCATCCTGCTCGGCAGCAAATACTGTGCGCGGTCCGGCCAAAACACTTACTCCATATTGTATAAAAAATGCTGCATAAAACAGCAGATTCCGCCATTTTCTCAGGTCAGTACAGTCATCTCATCAGCAAACGCGGCAAAACGCTGCCTTAACAGGGGCAGGCACTCCTCTTTCAGCACAGCACGCAGAGTCTCGGCAAAATCGAGCGGCAGGCGGCCAAATTCACGACGACGCGCCACAAGCGTTAACCGCCGGCGAAAGGCCCCCAGAGGCAGCGGGTGCACTGCCAGCCCCATACCAGGCTCGTAGCCTGCCTCGCTCAGGCAAAGCGGTGTCGAAATTGCCACCCCGCCATTGCGACACCCGGCCAGCACACCCTGTGGCAGATCGAACTCCTGCCCGGCGGGCAGTTCAATACGCACACGCCGCAAAAACCGTTCAATCTCAGCACCTGAGCGCGACCGCAGGGTAAAACGAATAAACGGCAGTGATGTCAGTGTTTTTTCAAGTTCATCGCGGTTTTTTGGCGCTTTAACTGTGTCAGGGCAGACCAGAAAATAAGGCTCCTCAAACAGGGGCCAGCGCTCAAGCCCTGCGACATCCTCAAGGTCATCAACACCCAGGATAAAATCGATTTTACGCGTCAGCAGTGCTGTTGCATGAGATTCGGTCAGCCCGGCCAGCACCACAAGATGCTCAACCCGCCCGTGCATAAAAGACGCCGTCTCCTGCATCACAGCGCGCGAGAGAGAATCGACAATACCAATACGCAGATGCGACACACGCCCGCGCTGCATTTCACGCAGGCGGCCTGAAATCTGTGCCATGTCAGAAATAAGATTTTCAGCAAACTGTCGTAACACTGTGCCGGCCGCGGTCAGCGCCAGTGGTCGCACAGCGCGGTCAAACAGGACAGAGCCTATGCCGGCCTCAAGGTCAGCAATGGTTTGTGACACGGCCGGCTGCGTGATACCAAGATGGCGACCTGCCGCAGCCATACTGCCATTTTCACAAACAGCAAGAAACGCCCGAAGCGCATTAACATCGAAGGGAAGAGGTTTGATTGCCATACTCACACCATAAGTAATATTTATACTATCGCCAGCTATGGCCACCTTATGCTGACCTCATTAACCGGATGAAGAGTCAAAATGTCCAGTAAGCATTACTCACTTTTTTCTCTTTTGCGTGAAACCCTTCGCGGTAATACAGGCTGGAAACCGGCCTGGCGCAAAGCATCTCCTCAATCCTCCTACGATGTCGTCATCGTGGGCGGTGGCGGGCATGGTCTGGCGACAGCCTACTACCTTGCAAAACGCTACGGCATGCGCCGTATCGCCGTGGTGGAGAAAGGCTGGATTGGCGGCGGCAATGTAGGGCGCAATACAACTATTGTGCGCTCGAACTATCTGCTGCCAGGCAATGTGCCTTTCTATGAATGCGCCATGAAGCTGTGGGAAGGGCTCGAGCAGGATATCAATTATAACGCGATGGTCAGCCAGCGCGGTATCCTCAACCTCTTCCATAATGATGCGCAGCGTAATGCCTATATCCGGCGCGGCAACTCCATGCGCCTGCACGGAGTTGATGCAGACATACTCGACGCGGCGGCTGTCAGAGAGAAACTGCCTTTTCTCAATTTTGATAATGCACGCTTTCCCATTCAGGGTGGCCTGCTGCAACAGCGCGGCGGCACGGTGCGGCATGATGCCGTCGCCTGGGGCTATGCCCGTGCTGCTGACCAGCTCGGTGTAGACATTATTGAAAACTGCGAAGTGACCGGTATCCGCATCGAAAACGGGCGCACAACCGGGGTTGAGACCTCACGCGGGTTTATTGGTGCAGGTAAGGTTGGCCTCGCCTGTGCAGGTAACTCCTCACGCGTGGCTGCTATGGCCGGGCTGCGCCTGCCGATCGAAAGCCACGTTCTCCAGGCGTTTGTCAGTGAGGGACTGAAGCCCTTTATCGACTGTGTGGTCACCTTTGGTGCCGGTCATTTTTATGTCAGTCAGTCTGACAAAGGTGGCCTGGTGTTTGGTGGTGATATTGACGGCTATAACTCCTACGCTCAGCGCGGCAACCTGCCTGTGGTTGAGGATGTTATCTCCGGCGGCATGGCCCTTATGCCCCGCATCGGGCGTGTGCGCCTGCTGCGCCACTGGGGCGGACTGATGGATATGTCGATGGATGGCAGCCCCATCATCGACAAAACGCCTGTCGAACAGCTCTATCTTAATGCCGGCTGGTGCTATGGTGGCTTTAAGGCCACCCCGGCATCAGGGCTGTGCTTTGCACACCTCCTCGCGCGTGATGAACCGCATGAGGTCGCCACCGCCTTCCGTCTCGACCGTTTTGGTCGTGGCGCGGTTATTGACGAAAAAGGTATGGGCGCACAGCCCAACCTGCACTGAGGTTCTCGCCATGCGTATCACCTGCCCTCATTGCGGCTCACGCGGTCTGGAAGAATTCACCTACCGAGGTGATGCCACCGTGCGCCGCCCTGCACCCGACGCCCCTCATGACGCCTGGGTTGACTATGTGTACCTGCGCGACAACCCCGCCGGCCTGCACAAAGAGCTCTGGTATCATGGTAATGGCTGCCGCTCCTGGATTGTGGCTGAGCGTAACACCATCACGCATGAGATTCACAGCACGAGGCTGGCCACCGAGGCTCTGTCAGAAGAGAAGTCCGGATCATGAACACTCCCTCAAAGCTTTCCCCGCCAAAGCGCACACGCGCGAACGGGGTCGATACGAGCAAAGCGCTCACCTTCACGTTTGATGGCCGCGCCTATACGGCTTATGAAGGAGACACCCTGGCCTCAGCCCTGCTGGCAAATAATGTCAGGCTGACAGGCCGGTCATTTAAATATCACCGCCCGCGTGGCATTCTCTCTGCCGGGCCGGAAGAGCCAAATGCTCTGATGGAACTGCGTACCGGCGCACGCCGCGAGCCCAACAGCCGCGCTACGGTGACTGAAGTTTTTCATGGTCTTTCAGCTGCCAGCCAGAACCGCTGGCCCAGCCTGGCGTTTGATGCGCTGGGGGTAAACGGCCTGCTCTCACCTGTTTTCACCGCAGGGTTTTACTATAAAACCTTTATGTGGCCGGCCTGCTTCTGGGAAAAAGTCTACGAGCCCATGATCCGCAATGCGGCTGGTCTTGGCCGTGCTGCCAAAGAAGCAGACCCCGACCACTATGAACAGGCTAATGCTTTTTGCGATGTGCTGGTTGTGGGCAGCGGCCCGGCCGGTCTTGCCGCAGCTCTGAGCGCTGCTGAAACCGGTGCACGGGTTATTCTGTGCGAGCAGGATTATCTGACCGGCGGCCGCCTGCGCGCAGAAAATATTACACTTGATAACAAACCCGCATGGCAGTGGGGCGAAGAGGTGACTGCGCGTCTGCGCGCTATGCCCAACGTGCGCCTTATGACCCGCAGCTGTGTGTTTGGCCGCTATGACGGCGGCACATTCGGTGTGATCGAACGCGTTGCAGACCACCTGCCTCAGCCAGAAGAAAACCAGCCCCGCCAGCGCTACTGGCGCATTGTGGCAAAACAGTGTGTTGTGGCCACCGGGGCTATTGAACGCCCTGTCGTGTTCCCCAACAATGACCGCCCCGGCGTGATGCTTGCCGGTTCTGTCCGCACCTATATTAACCGCTATGGTGTAGCACCCGGCCGCAAAGCTGTAATCTATACCAACAATGATGACGGCCTGCGCACCGTTACCGACCTTTACCAGGCCGGTGCTGACATTGTGGCTATTGTTGATGCCCGCCCTGTGCCCTCACCTCTCGCACAAAGCCTGGCACAGCAAACAGGGGCTTTCCTCTTCCCTGGCGGGCGCATCAGCAACACGCTGGGTCGCCTTGGTGTTGCGGCTGCCGTTATTGGTAACAAAGCCGGCAAAGACCAGCGCTTTGCCTGTGACCTGATTGCTGTCTCCGGCGGGTGGAACCCCGACCTGGCGCTGACAACGCATCATGGCACACGCCCTGTCTATAATGAGCAGATCGCTGCTTTTGTGCCCTCCATTAAAGCACACGACCTGCATATTGCAGGTATGGTAGCCGGCACACTCACCACGCGTGACACCCTGCATGAAGGGGCCGAAGCTGGCCGCAAGGCTGCTGCTGCCTGTGGGTTTGACAGTGCGGGTACAACTGAACTGCCCTCTGCCGGAGTGGATGAGACCTATGCCATTCACCCCACCTGGTCAGGTATTGATCAGACCGTGCCGCAAAAAGCTGGTAAAGCATTCATCGATTTTCAGAATGATGTGACCGCTAAAGACGTTAAACAGGCCGCGCAGGAAGGGTTCCGCTCTGTTGAGCACCTGAAACGTTACACCACACTGGGTATGGCAACCGATCAGGGTAAAACCTCGAATGTAAACGCCCTGGCAATGCTGGCTGAGTTTACTGACCGGACTATTCCTGAAACCGGCACAACCCTCATCAGGCCGCCGGCACAGCCCGTCACCCTGGGGGCTATTGCCGGCCCCAACCGTGAAAAGCACTTTAAACCCACCCGCCTGCCCCCCACCCACCAGTGGGCAACGGAGCAGAATGCTGTCTTTACCTCTAACGGGCTGTGGCAGCGTGCGCAGTGGTATCCACGCGCGGGGGAAACGCACTGGCTTGAAACGGTAAACCGTGAAGTCAACACTGTGCGTAATGCCGTCGGGTTTTGTGATGTTACGACTTTAGGTAAAATTGACATTCAGGGGCCTGATGCAGCCAGCTTCCTTGAGAAGCTTTATGTTAATGCCTGGCAGAAACTGGCCGTTGGCCGGGCCCGCTATGGCCTGATGCTCAGGGAAGATGGTTTTGCCTTTGATGACGGCACAACTGCACGCCTCAGCCCCACCCATTATGTCATGACCACAACCACCGCCAATGCCGGCCCTGCTATGCAGCACCTTGAGTTCTGCCATCAGGTGCTCTGGCCTGAGCTGGATGTGCAGTTTATCTCAGTGACAGACGAATGGGCACAGATTGCTATAGCCGGCCCGAACTCACGCGAGGTTATCCGCCAGCTGGTCGACCCCGCGTTTGACATCTCCAACGAAGCGTTTGGCTATATGGCCGCAGCAGAAATAACCATCTGCGGCGGGCAGCAGGCCAGGCTGTTCAGGCTCTCTTTCTCCGGTGAGCTGGCCTATGAGCTGGCAGTGCCCGCACGCTTTGGCGATGCGCTGGCCCGCAGGCTGATGGAAGTGGGTGCCCCTTATGGCATTGCCCCCTATGGCACAGAGGCCCTGGGTGTGATGCGTATTGAAAAAGGCCACCCTGCCGGGCCTGAACTCAATGGCCAGACCACAGCTCATGACCTTGGTATGGGGCGTATGCTCTCATCCAAAAAAGAGTTTATTGGCAAAGCCATGGCGGCCCGCCCTGCACTGACAGACCCACGACGCCCCACACTGGTTGGCCTGCGCCCTGTTGTCGCAACAGACGCACTGGTAGCAGGCTCGCACCTGCTGCCAAAAGGCAGCCCTGCCAGTGCAGAATACGACCAGGGGTGGATCTCCTCCTCCGCATGGTCGCCCACCTGCAACAGCTGGATCGCTCTGGGCTTCCTGTCTGAAGGGCCTTCGCGCCATGGTGAGATTATTGCCGTGCACAACCCGCTGAGTGGCACTGTCACAGAAGCGGAAATTGTCTCTCCTGTTTTTGTTGACCCCGAAGGGAAGCGTCTCCATGCCTGATCGTCTTCTTGCTACTTCGGCTCTGCCTCAGGAGGCTTACAGGGTCAACGGGATGATGCTCTCCCTCGCGCCACAGCGGGTGACGGTCAGCATCGGCCCGTTTGCCGGCCGCCTGGGTGAGCTGAACGCCGCCCTGAAAAAAGCCTTTAAGGTTACTCTGCCTGAAGACTTTATAACTGTTGCCGGCCCTGATGGCCTGTTATTTACCCGCGCAGCCCATAACCAGTGGCTGTGCAGCGCCCCTGAGGGGACAGACCTGCTGGCCACGCTCAGCACGGCCTGTCAGTCACTTGCCGCCCTGACAAACCAGAGCGACAGCCGCGTTACCCTGACCCTCTCAGGTAAAGGGGCAGAGAGCATTGTGGCCAAACTGGTCGCACTCGATCTGCACCCTTCAGTTTTCGTACCAGGACAAACTGCCCTGACCCTCGCCGGGCATGTGCCGGTCATTCTGACCCGTCATACAGACGCGACTGCATACGACTTTACCGTTTTTCGCAGCCTGGCACAGAGCCTTCACCATGACATTTTTGCCGCTATGAACGGTGGCATCCCGACTTCGGAACGAGTGTGTCCATGATTCGCTTTTCCCATACCAACTTCACCTTCATCCTCACTCTCAGCTGCCCTAACCGGCCTGGTATTGTTGCTGCCATCAGCAAAAAGCTGTTTGATATAGGCGGCAATATCACCGAAGCCCAGCAGTTCGACTATACTGAAGGCGGGCAGTTCTTCATGCGTATTGTCTTTGACATTCCAAAGTCAGAGACAATTCAGAACAGCATTGAAGCCGAAATGGCACCTTTGTCAGAAACATTCAAAATGGAATGGACCCTGACAAATATGGACAAGCCCCAGAAGGTGCTTATCCTCGTCTCTAAATTCGACCACTGCCTGGTTGACCTGCTGTATCGCTGGCGCATCGGGGAGCTGGCCATTGAGCCGGTTGGCATTATCTCAAACCATCCGCTCGAGACCTATAAAGATATCGAGTTTTATGGTGTGCCTTTCCATCATCTGCCGATCACAAAAGACACCAAGGCGGAGCAGGAAGCACGCATCTGGGATATTTTCGAGAAAAGCGGCGCTGAGCTGGCTATTCTGGCACGCTATATGCAAATTCTCTCCAACGAGTTTTCTGCAAAGCTGTCGGGTAAATGCATTAACATTCACCACTCTTTCCTGCCTGGCTTTAAGGGCGCACGCCCCTACCACCAGGCATTTGAGCGCGGCGTGAAGCTGATCGGAGCCACGGCCCACTACGTTACCAGTGACCTCGATGAAGGCCCGATTATTGAGCAGGATGTTGAGCGTATCTCTCATGCTGACACGCCAGACGACCTTATTCGTAAAGGGCGTGATATTGAGCGGCGTGTGCTGGCCCGTGCAGTGCGTTCACATATTGAGCGGCGTTCGCTCATTAACGGTAAAAAAACCATCGTTTTTAACGACTGATGAACATGATCACTCCCCTGGCCCCGACCATCATTGATGGTAAAGCCGAAGCCGCTGCGCTGACGCAGCAGGTTGCAGCCGAGACCCTGGCTCTGCGGAGCCAGGGGGTTATTCCCGGTCTTGCTGTGGTTCTTGTCGGAAGCGACCCTGCAAGCGCCATTTATGTGCGCAGCAAAGTGCGCAAAACAGAAGCTGCCGGCATGAAGTCTTTCAGCCACACCCTGCCTGCTGAGACAAACGAGGAAGAGCTTCTGACCCTCATCAGGCAACTGAATGCTGACCCTGAAGTGCACGGTATTCTGGTGCAGCTGCCCCTGCCCGCACATATTAACCGCGATGCCGTGCTCGACACGATCTCTCCTGATAAAGATGTAGACGGCTTTCACACCGTTAATGCGGGCAAACTCGCTGTTGGCCGCACAAACGGGCTTATTCCGTGCACACCGGCAGGATGCCTCATCCTTCTTAAGCGGGTCATCTCCTCTTTTGCCGGGCTGCATGCCGTTATTATCGGGTGCTCTAACATTGTGGGGCGCCCCATGGGGCGGCTGCTGCTCAATGAAGGGTGCACCGTGGTCATGACACATCTAAAAACACGGGATGTCGCAGCAGAGGCAAGGCGGGCCGATATTCTGGTTGTTGCCGCAGGCCACGCACATCTGGTGCGTAAAGACTGGGTAAAACCTGGTGCCGTGGTAATTGATGTGGGCATTAACCGCATTGACACCCCCGATGGCCCTAAAATTACCGGTGATGTTGCCTTTGATGAAGTAGCCGGGCATGCTGCAGCCATCACACCCGTACCAGGTGGCGTTGGCCCTATGACCATCGCCTGCCTGCTTAAAAACACCTTACAGGCTGCCAGAGCCCTTACAGACAAGGAGGCATCATCATGACAGAACAGGCGCTCTTTCGTGAAGCTATGTCACATGTTGGCGCAGCCGTCAGCATTATCACCACTGACGGCGAAGCTGGCAGAGCCGGCATGACGGTCTCTGCCGTATGCTCAGTCACTGACACACCCCCCACTCTGCTGGTGTGCATTAACCGCAACAGCCGCTCGCATCAGACATTTGTTCAGAATGGTGTCATTTGCGTGAATGTGCTCAACACCACGCACCAGGAACTCTCGGGCCTGTTTGCCAGCAAGGCAGATCAGGAAACCCGTTTTGCTCACACAACCTGGCATACAGGTAAAACTGGCGCACCGGTGCTTGAGGATTCAGTTGTTTCCTTTGACTGCACTATCGACAGTATTTCAGAAATCGGCACGCACAGCGTTCTTTTCTGCAAAGTTAAAGACATTACTATCAAAGCTGACTGTAAGGCTCTGGTCTATTTCCGCCGGGAATACCACGCCCTGGGTGCAGCCTGAACAACACTGAAAGCTCCGCCATCAGCTGGTGGAGCTTTTATGTTTGTACGTTATTTGCACACCATTAATCTTCTGATGGTCTTATATTTTTTACCACGTAATCAGAAGAGTGTTTCTAAAACCTCCCCTCACTAAGTTGTGACTTTCAGGAAACAGTTCCTCTTTTTTTTGTTAAAATAAACAAAACTGCAACCTCTGCCATTGTCGCAGCACCTCATGTCTGCCAGTTACGCATCTGTAAAATATAACTAGGCTCAGGACTCATTCTTTGAGATAGAAGATGAAGCTTGCAGCGATATGGATTGCGGAC
>NZ_JOPI01000001.1:0-57910 GCF_002153695.1 Acetobacter sp. DsW_059 | reverse complement strand
CATTTGATCATCGTAGCATTTATATATAAAGTTCTTATTTTTATTATAAAATCCAATATTTACAATTGAATTATATTCGTATTTATTTTTATCAGGACGGCATTGTCTGATTATGTTGTTATAAGAACCTTCATTAAAGTCAGAATAAAATAAATTTTTATTTTTTTCGTTTTTTATGGAGTATTTTTGACTTAAAAAGTCAAATAAACCCATCCATAAAAAATCAACTTTTCTTTTGAAGACATAATAAAACGCATTTATTAAATCAGATTCTTTGTTTTCACTTATTAATTTATTCATATATTCTTCGCTTATATCAATTGAAGAATTATTTCTTATAAAATTATCTAGAGAATTTTTGCCGCTTTCATCTAGATATTTACATATATTTATGTATTCTTTTTCAATGAATTTTTTTTTCCAATTTATAATTTGTAGTTCATTAAACAACATTTAAACATCCTGAGGAAAATTTATAAAGGTTCTTATATTCTAATTCGAAGTGAGAAATTTGCAATAAAACAAGAGAGTGAAGGATACTGTCAAATAGAGAGACCGAAGAGCCTGTGGTCATGTCACATTAAGCGAGGAACGAAAGTCTGTTCAATAAGTTATAAGCAACGTCGTTCTTCAGGTGAAGTGATCGCTCATGCGGTCTGTTTGTATTGTCAATTTTCACTAAGCTACGGCCTTGTCATATTATATAAAACGATCCGTCGGTGGTGCTATGAATTCGGTTTGTCTTATGCTGCCAGATAGAGCTAAAAACCGCCAGTTGAAGTTCCTGAATCCTGTTTTTGAGGACCAGTTGAAATAGTATCGTCACTTTTTTACCCTGAAAATTAGCCGGATTATCATCAGATGTAACTCTTCAGATTTAAAAAGACAGTACCCCCAGCAATTTTCTTAACGACACAAACTTAACATGATGGCATCGTATTAACCTGACGGCATCCTCTGAGAAAATCTACTTTTTTAGTTTTTAAGCAAACAGGTAATACGAGTCAGGAAATGATGATAAATAATAAATTGAAAAAAATAAGTATTTATATATCAATATTTATTGCCTCAATGAATGGCTTTTCCTGGGCTAAAGAAAATTCAAATGTGGAATATAGTAAAAGTTCATCAATTGAAAATTCTATAATGTTTAAAAAATACAAAGAGTTTGATGGTAATTATTCTTTATATCCAGTAAATTACCTGGTTAATAATTTACCTGAAAAAGAAATATTTGATTGGTATCCTCAGGGGTATGAAACTATTATGCTTGGCGGTCAGCCGGTATTTATTAAAAATAAAAATGAAAAAGATATAGTATTTACTCCCCATCAGTCTTTAAGCATTTGGAGTAGCCCTTATGGCTCTTTTGGTGCCGGGTGCTCGTTATGTGTTTTTACGTCTGGAGGGAGTGCTAATGGAGGAGATGGACAAGCCGCTCTCTCGGGGCTTGACCCACGTCTTGGAGCGTTCTCTATCGCTAATGGTGATAATGCTATTGCGGCGTTTTACATTGGTCAGACTAACAATCTAACCCGGATGGTTTTGCGTGTAAAAGCGTTTGATGCTCAGGGCGCAATACTTGAGGAACCTTTAACATTTGAACAAATTAAAAAACTACATCATGGTATGTATATAAATACGAATATAATTTCTCCAGATATAAATTTAAAAAATAACTATGGTGGATTTAACAGTAATAATTATACAGGAATTATTAGTGGATGGGAGAATAACAGAATTAATGTTTATGGATGGTCAATTCTCGGTTCAGCAATGATAAAAAATGGAAAATATAATAAGAAATCAATAGTGCCAGATACACAATTAAAAAACGGGAAATGGAGCAATCTTGATCAATTTTCTTCTTATACATCACCTATGCTTTATGTAGGGGATCCAGGGAAATATTTTGGAGAAAATGATTATGTTACCATGGATATGAATCGTGTTTATGGTGCGAATGCTTCATCTGTTGTAAAATCTTATGAACGTAATGAATTTGACATGAGATGGAGGAATATCCACAAAAATAATGAGGCCAGTTTCCACGGATATACATTATCCTTCGAATGTGATCATTGTACAGCACACTATCCTTTTACAGAAGATAGTTATGGTTATCTTGTAAATGGAGCATCTGAATTGCCAGCGGCTTATGTTGCGCAGGTTTATGGCGATGCCCTGGAGTATAAAGGTTATTCTACCTGGATTCCTGGTAATGGAGCGGCAGATTCTTCCGTAACAGGCTCCCATCATATTATGTTCGATTTTTCCAGTCAGCTATTATCGAATAACACTCTTCATTTTGGCGCACGATCTTATCACGATTTATCCGGAATAAGTGACTGGAGAGGATATGACGTTCGACTTGGACTTAGTGTCGACGGTATCCGTGTAAGAGATCATTTAAACACAACGTCGCATATGAGTGATCTCGCCTGGAATTTTAATGGGAAAATCGGCTCTATATGCCTCATTGAACCTGATGGAAATACCAATGGATTTTGTATGGGAGGAGATGGTTCAATCGATGTTCCGGGTCTGATACAGGGGAATAAATCTTCTATAAAAGTTATGTCTGCATCAGATTATATTTCAGCACCCAATTATGGAACGAGTAGTCATTTTAAAATACTTTCAGAGATTAAATCACAAACTCACAGTGAAGGCGATCGTATCTGGTGTCATAATTGTCTTAATAATAATCAACGCCATGGTCATGGTACAGGTCGATGGATTTATATAGATAATGCCTCAACCTGGCGTAGTGACGATGGGTTCATTGCCAAAGACTAGCATTACAGCTCTATTTTATGGTGGCTTCTGAAACTACAGGAGCCCGTGCTCAGGGCTTCATAAAAGATGGAGCGCTCTCTGAAGAGATACTGGAGTTGTGGGTATCTGAGGCTTCGGGCGGAGGAAGGTGTCAGTTGATAAAAATAAATCAGCTGCACAGTCCTTCTCAGAAAATTATTCCTTAAAAAATGAAGAGCCCGATAGTGACGGAAATGATGAGCTGAGTTCTGTTGTGTAGCAGATGCAGGGTTTCTCACCTGCTACATAATAAGTTTTACTCGCCTGCTGCACCGCCGCCTTCATGGCGCCGGTCAAAGCCACCATAGTAAAGCGCATTGCCTTTTTCGTTAAGTTTAGCACCGCCTGCCAGAATCCCTTCAGGAATACCCCAGGGAGCATGCGGGGCAAAACTATATCCCTCCTGTTCAAGGGTTTTTTGTACCCGGGGTGACAACGCACCTGCCTCAATCTCAACGGGTTCAGGCAGCCATTGCTGGTGCAGGCGTGGCAGATCAATAGCCTGCTGAATAGTCAGGCCATAATCCACCACGCCAAGAATAACTGACAATACAATAGTTGGAATGCGCGAGCCGCCAGGGCTGCCAATGACCATAACTGGTGTATTATCGCGGGAAATAATGGTGGGTGTCATAGATGAAAGGGGTGTTTTGCCAGGGGCAATAGCGTTGGCTTTGCTGCCGACAATACCAAACATGTTGGGAGCCCCAGGTTTGGTAGAGAAATCATCCATCTCATCATTGAGAAAAAAGCCGGTATTGCCTGCAATTACCCCTGCGCCAAACCATCCATTGAGGGTGTAGGTGGTCGAGATAGCAAAGCCATTTTTATCGATGACTGAGAATTGCGTGGTTTCATGTTTTTCCGGGCTGGCGTCGCCTTCTTTCAGGCTGGCGGAGGGCGTAGCTTTATTTAGTGGTGTATGAGCACGAATGCGTGCAGCATAAGCCGGGTCAAGTAGTTCTTTTACCGGGTTTTTAACAAACTCGGGGTCGCCCAGGCTGCGGCGATCAGAATATGCATGTCGCATGGCTTCGATCTCACGCTGTAATGCCGGTGCTGTATGCAGGCCCAGTGCGTGCATATTGTAGCCTGAGAGAATATTCAGCATTTCGCATAGTGCAACACCGCCACCACTTGGCGGAGGGGCTGTTTCAATCAGATACCCCCGGTAGTGACAGCTCAGAGGAGACAGTTCACGTGTTTTGTAACGCGCGAAGTCAGAGAGTTGCAAAATACCACCATTCTGTTGTGAAGCATCAACGATGGTTCTGGCAATTGAACCTCTGTAGAAAGCATTCGTCCCCTGGTCGGCAATAAGCTGGAGTGTGTTTGCCAGGTCTTTTTGTACCAGCCGGTCACCTTCCCGCAGGGGCGAACCGTCAGGGCGTAAAAAAATTGCCCGGGCCTGCGGGCTTTTGCGAAACATTTCAGTTGAGGTACGTAAAAGCTCAATATCGCCTTTATGCAGAATAAAACCAGCCCGTGCGAGTCTGATGGCGGGAGCCATCACATCCTGGCGTGACAGGCTGCCCCAGTCGTGCAGAACCCGGTCAAGGCCAGCAACGGTGCCTGGTACGGCAACGGCCTTCCATCCGGTTACAGACTCTCCGGTTATGACATTACCCTGCTTGTCCAGGAACATATCTGCCGTTGCAGCCTGAGGTGCTTTTTCACGAAAGTCGAGAAAAATAGCTGGTTTGCCTTTAGGGCGCAGCAGCATAAAACCGCCACCGCCAATGTTTCCGGCCGCCGGGTAAACAACAGCCAGAGCATATCCCACCGCCACGGCAGCGTCGGCAGCGTTACCACCCTGCGCCAGAATCTGCGCACCGACATCAGAGGCTAGCTTTTGTGCTGACACAACCATGCCATGCTGACCAGGCGTTGCCTGAAGCGGAGGCAGGTTATCAGGCTGTGTTGTGCCATAAGCCAGCGGGTCAGGTGCAGAGGCAGGTGCTGCCGCCAGGGTTATTCCTGGTTGCAGCAGCGTACCGCAGAGAAGGGCAGTGCCGATTACAGAGCGAGAGAGGTGGCGGCGGTGCATGCGCTATCAGCTTTCTGTTGTATAAGGCGGGCAGGTATATCCGGCAGGAGAGAGGGTGAATATTTCATAGCCGTCTTCTGTTACGGCTAGCATATGCTCAAACTGAGCAGAAAGAGAACGGTCTCGTGTGACGGCAGTCCATCCGTCATCAAGAATTTTAACGTCATGGCGGCCAATATTGAGCATGGGTTCAATGGTGAACACCATGCCGGCTTCAAGTTTCATACCGTGCCCGGGGCGTCCATAATGCAGCACAGTTGGTTCAGAGTGGAAGGTGCGCCCGATGCCGTGTCCACAGAAATCACGCACAATAGAATAACGGTGACCTTCTGCCAGGGTCTGAATGGCGTGACCAATATCGCCAAGAGTTGCACCGGGTTTAACAACCTCAATGCCGCGCATCAGGCAGTCATAGGTTGTTTTAATCAGTTTTGCTGCTTTTACGGGAATACGGCCGACCGGATACATGCGGCTGCTGTCGCCATACCAGCCATCAAGAATAGAGGTCACATCGATATTAACGATATCACCTTCCTGCAGGCGTTTTTCACCTGGTATGCCATGGCAGACGACATGATTGATCGAAATGCAGCATGATTTAGGAAAGCCGCGGTAATTCAGCGGGGCAGGTGTAGCACCGTGTGCAAGGGTATAGTCGTGAATAATCTGGTTGAGTTCTTCAGTCGTCACGCCGGGCTGTACATGGGGCGTAATCATATCAAGGGTTGCTGCTGCGAGCTGTCCTGCTGCCCGAAGCCCCTTAAAGTCGTGTTCAGTATGCAGAACGATGCCGTGTCTGCCAGCCATGAGTTTCTTCCTTACATTTCGCGGGGTCTTAAAAAATACAGAGGCCCGCAAAATGAAGGGCTATACGCTGAAAGGCAACCCGCTTTTACTCAAACAAGTATTCAGGTGCGGTGTCGGGCAGAGCCGGAGTGGTGCAGAGTGGTATGTGTACCTGTTGTGGCCTGACGTAATTTTGCACCTACGAGCTGTACGTGATGATGGCCTGCCGTAACAGGTTTTGCATGAGCACGCCGGTGCGATGAGAGAGGTGCTTCTGCCACCTCTACGACCTGTGATCCCCGCCCGCGACGATGAGCAGAAGCCAGCATGAGCAGCTGATGTTTGTGCTGATGTGTCGGCACAGTATGGCGAGCAAGGAGGAGCGGGCGCTCGACAGGCGCAACACCTTCAGCATCAAAACCACGGTCAAGCTGGCTGGCCATAACAATATTGCGCGAATTATTAGAAGGAGCGCCAAGCACGACACCAATCAGCCTTACGTTGCTTCGCATGGCAGAGGTCACAAGGTTATGCCCGGCTTCCTGGGTATACCCTGTTTTCATCCCATCCGCTCCGGCATAACTTCTGAGCATCGGGTTGTGATTGGGAATGACCCGGTGGTGAAAGTAAAAACTCTCAGTAGAGAAGTAGTGATAATATTCAGGGAAGTCTGCAATCAGGTGACTGGCAAGGTAAGAGAGGTCTCGCGCAGTAGTGACCTGGTCAGGATCGGGAAGTCCTGACGCGTTACGAAATGTGGTGTTCTGCATGCCCAGGATATGTGCCTGCTGTGTCATCATGGCAGCAAACTGTGGTTCACTCCCACCGCCCAGAAATTCGCCCAGAGCACAGGCCGCGTCATTGGCAGATTTAGTAACAAGAGCAAGAATGGCCTGCTCGACCGTCAGCATGGTGCCAGGTGCGACTCCGAGCTTTGAAGGTTCCATCGTTACAGCATGTATGGACACCGGCAGCTGCTGACTGAGAGATACTGTGCCTGCCCGTAATGCTGAGAATGCCATATAAAGGGTCATCAGTTTTGTCAGGCTTGCCGGGTAGCGGCGCAGGTCGGGGTCAGTCTGGGAGAGAACTGCGCCGGTTCTGGCATCTACGACAATTGTGCTGACCTGATGCGTATATTGTGCAAAAGCTTCCTCTTTCGGGATCAGAGTGCCAAGAGCAGTACACGTCAGAAGACACGTCAGCGCAGAAAGACGAGTCTTTCGTTTGTTTGTTTTCTTAAGAGGAAACAGAAAGCTGAGTGCGGAGTTTTTCACGGCTTTGCCTGACGTTTGTACTGCTGGGGCTTCTCTGACGTAGTTTTACACTGTGCGACTTAAATGTAACAGAGCACAACACTTTTATTTCTGAAAAAAATGTCGATATTATGTGTTGTGAATTTTCCAGGCGCTTTGTGCGAGGTGAAATGTTGATGGGGACCTGTGGCGTGGCTGTTCTTACTGCTGGTGGAGGACCGTTATGGTCTCAGAATTCTGATAATGATCCGGACAAAAACGGAGCAGATATTGATGTGGTCGTGCATGTGCGGCCAGAAGTGCGTAAACCGCCTATGTATAAAGTTCTGATGCTCAACGACGATTATACGCCTATGGAATTTGTTGTGCACGTACTTGAACGGTTTTTTAGTAAAAACAGAGATGAAGCTACAAATATTATGCTCAACGTGCATAAGCGCGGCGTTGGTGTCTGCGGGGTTTTTACCTACGAGGTTGCCGAAACAAAGGTAACGCAGGTGATGGATCTGGCACGTCAGAATCAGCATCCTCTGCAATGTACTATTGAGAAAGATTGAGGGCGTTAAAGCGGCGTTAAAATAGTCGGGCGCTCATTTTTTTTATAATATTTATTTTCGGACTCGCAATTCTCTTCAAAGACGCCAAATATAACTTCTGGTGTGTCAGATCAGGCAGGTTGGTCTGCCTTGTTCGGGCACTGAACTGAGGTGAGAAGGAGCGTCTCGGCATGTTGTCACGCAATCTGGAACGGACGCTGCATCAGGCTCTGATTTTAGCGGGTGAGCGGCACCACGAATATGCCACGCTGGAGCATCTGCTTCTGGCTCTGGTCGATGATTCCGATGCTGTTACGGTATTCAGGGCCTGTGGCGTGGATCTTGAACGTCTGCGCACTGACCTGACTGGTTTTCTGGATAAAGATCTGGCAGGGCTTGCGGCAGAGCGTCCTGTTGAACCCAAACCAACGGCAGCTTTTCAGCGTGTTATTCAGCGCGCGGCGATTCATGTACAGTCAACCGGTCGCGATCAGGTGACGGGGGCTAATGCTCTTGTTGCTCTTTTTGCAGAACGCGAAAGTCATGCGGTTTATTTCCTGCAGCTTCAGGATATGACGCGCCTTGATGCGGTTAACTTCCTCTCACACGGTATAGCGAAAGCCCCTGATCGTTCGACCCGGCGTCCCCCCACGGGTGCAGGGGATGGAGGTGACTCTGGCTCCGAGAAAAGTGGTGAAGGTGAAAAGCCCGAGGGCGGGCGTGGGCAGAAAAGTAAAGATGCCCTTTCAACCTACTGCGTTAATCTTAACCAGAAAGCTGAGGCGGGTAAGATTGACCCTCTCATTGGCCGTGACAGCGAGGTTGAGCGTACTATCCAGATTCTCTGCCGCCGTACAAAAAATAATCCCTTGTATGTAGGTGATCCGGGCGTTGGTAAAACAGCGATCGCTGAAGGTCTTGCCCGGCGTATTGTTGAGGGGGATGTGCCGGAGGTGTTGCTCAAAGCAACAATTTACTCTCTCGATATGGGAGCGTTGCTTGCAGGTACGCGCTATCGCGGGGATTTTGAAGAGCGTCTGAAAGCTGTTGTAACAGAGCTTGACCAGGACCCGCATGGTATTTTGTTTATTGACGAAATCCACACGGTTATTGGTGCAGGGTCTACATCAGGCGGCGCGATGGATGCGTCAAACCTGCTCAAACCGGCACTGGCAGCAGGTACGCTGCGCTGCATCGGTTCGACAACCTATAAAGAGTATCGTCAGCATTTTGAAAAAGACCGTGCGCTTGTTCGCCGGTTTCAGAAAATTGATGTGCCTGAGCCTTCAGTTGAAGATGCTGTAAAAATTTTACGAGGCCTGAAAACTAATTACGAGCAGCATCACAAGGTTCGTTATACTGAAGAGGCTATTCGTGCAGCGGTTGAGCTTTCGGCTAAATATATTCATGACCGGAAATTGCCTGACAAGGCAATTGATGTGATTGATGAAGTCGGTGCTTCGCGCATGCTTCTGCCTGAAAGTAAACGCCGTAAAACCGTTAATCTGAAAGATGTTGAAGACGTTATTGCCCGCATTGCCCGTATTCCGCCCAAAAGCATCTCTACTGATGATAAGGAGGTACTCCGTTACCTTGAGCGTGATCTTCAGGGGATGGTGTTCGGGCAGGACAAGGCGATTGAAACTCTTTCTGCTGCGATTAAGTTGTCGCGGGCCGGGCTGCGAGATTCTGAGAAGCCAATAGGTAACTATCTGTTCTCTGGCCCGACGGGGGTTGGTAAAACAGAGGTCGCCCGTCAGCTTGCCTCAACACTTGGCATTGAGCTTATTCGCTTCGATATGTCTGAATATATGGAGCGTCACTCCATCTCGCGCCTGCTGGGTGCTCCGCCTGGATATGTCGGGTTTGACCAGGGTGGCCTGCTGACAGATGCTATTGATCAGACTCCTCATGCAGTATTGCTGCTTGATGAGATTGAGAAGGCACACCCTGATCTTTATAATGTGCTGTTGCAGGTTATGGATCATGGTCGTCTGACTGATCATAATGGCAAGACGGTTGATTTCCGTAATGTTATTCTGATCATGACGACTAACGCAGGTGCTGCCGACCTGAGCAAAGAAGCTATTGGTTTCGGGCGGGAAGCACGTTCAGGTGAGGATGAAGAGGCGATTAAACGTCTGTTTACGCCGGAGTTCCGTAACCGTCTTGATGCGATTGTGCCGTTTACGCACCTTGCTCCTGAAACAGTAGGGCGTGTGGTCGAGAAATTTGTACTTCAGCTTGAAGCGCAGCTTGCAGATCGTCATGTTCTGTTTGAAATTTCTTCTGCTGCGAAGGAATGGCTGGCAGAACGTGGGTATGACCGCTTGTATGGTGCACGTCCCCTGGGGCGTGTGATTCAGGAAGAGTTGAAAAAACCTCTGGCTGAAGAACTTCTTTTTGGCAAACTTGCGAAGGGTGGTACGGTTAAAATCGGCCTGAAAAATGCGGCACTGACATTTGATATTATACCTGATGCCGCAGCAGGTGAGGTGACACCCGCCGCAGTAAAAGAGCGTAATCGTAAGCCTAAAAAAGCTACTCCTGACAAAGAGTCAGCTGAGTAAACTGTGAAATGCTGACCAGATAGATTTCGTCTGGTCAGTATAGTTTACTGATATTTTTTGCCGTTAACGATGATATAACCGGGGGTGTGCCATTCACGGCCAGTGCCGTGATGTGTCCAGTCAACGCCCTGGCTACGCGCAGAGTCGTAGTAATAGCGTCCGACAATATCAACTGAATCACCTTTTCTGACCCACGGCCATGAAGGTGCATTCATGCGTTCAAGCCCTGAAACGATTCTGATCGAAACATGAGGGGCAACGAGAACGTAAAAATAACCATGCCGACCGCTTCTGGTGTGCTGTACTCTTTTTTTAACGCCAATAACGGTGCCGCAGATATGTACAGGTGAATCAGCAGTGGCTGTACCATTTTCGTAGGCCTGCTGCCTGGCAAGAAAGGCCTGGTTATTGCAGCTCTCACCCTCTGTAGTGCTGGCACCCTGTGCGTAAACACAGGGCGATGCTAACAGTGTTGCAGCAAGAAGAAATGCGCCGCCTGCGTAAAAATTACGCATTAGTTTCAGCATAGGTTCAGTCTTTTTCCCTGAGCAGATGTTCGCGATAGTCATCAATATATTTGTTAACTTCCGGGTCAGGTTTAGGCAATTCCTGATGTAAATTTTTCAGGGTCCGGATGATGGTGCCTATGACAACAAGGCGTGCATACCATTTGCGGTCTGATGGTACGACCACCCAGGGAGCATGCGGGCTGGCTGTGGCAGAAATGGCATCCTGAAAAGCCTCCTGATATTTATCCCAGAATTCACGCTCACGTAAATCAGCTGAAGAGAATTTCCAGCGTTTTTCCGGAATATCGAGGCGTTCAAGTAAACGTTTTTTTTGTTTTTTACGTGAAATATTAAGGAAGAATTTTATAACAACAGTACCCTGTCGTGACAGGTAATGTTCGAGATTGCGAATGTCATCATAGCGTCCCTCCCAGAATTCCGGGGTGTTAAGCGGGCCGCTCAGATGCTCTTTCTCGAGCAGTTCGGGGTGAACTTTGGTTACCAGCACATCTTCATAATGACTGCGGTTAAATAGCCCGATATGGCCTGCTTCAGGAGCGGCGGCGTGAATACGCCACAAGAAACCATGCGCCAGTTCAGAAGAGCTTGGGTTTTTGAATGAGGCGACAGAGACGCCCTGTGGATTTACTCCTGACATAACATGCTTGATGGTGCCGTCTTTGCCAGCTGCATCCATGCCCTGTAACACGATAAGAAGGGAGTGGGTTTTATTGGCATAAAGCAGCTCCTGCAGCTCCTGCAGCAGGGCTTTTACTTCTTTAAGCAGAAAAACACCGTCTTCTTTTTTTAGTCCCAGCTTCCCGTCATCGTCGGGTTTATAGTTTTTTAAGTTGAAGGTGCTACCGTCTGTTACGCTGTAGCTGTCGAGAACATCCAGAAATTGGGTAAGTTTACTCACAGGCTTCTCCTCCCGATACTTCTGATGACTGTAGAGGAGAAATGTCTGCATGTAAAAATAAGATATTTTACAGAACCTGAAAATAGTTTTTGCATGAGTCCTGTAATGAAGTTTTAAAAGGTTGCAAAATAATGAAAGTAGTTTCATATCGAAGAAATGGGTTCACATAGTTCTTTACCGTCAGTAGTGCGCTTTGCGGAGTCTCTTACCGGGAAGCTTCTTATTGCTTCTCCTGTAATGGTCGGAACGCCATTTGCCGGAGCTGTTATTTATATTTGCGCGCATTCTGATGAAGGTGGCGCTATGGGTTTTGTTATTAACCACCATTTACCAAAGAAGGTGGTAGATGATCTGCTTGAGCAGCTGCAGATCGCTCAGATGTCATCAGTGCATCGTGTTCTTGTCAGTGCAGGCGGACCCGTTGATATAACACGGGGATTTATTTTGCATTCGGGGGAGTGGCAAAGTGAGGACGGTTTATCCGTTACGCCTGACGTTACGCTTAGTGCCAGTATCTCTGTTCTGAAAGAGATGGCTGAAGGGCATGGCCCTCGTCAGGCATTGCTGGCTATGGGGCATGCGAGCTGGGTACCCGGACAGCTTGAAGAAGAAGTTCTTTTGCAAAATTCCTGGCTTATCGCCCCGTTTTCGCGTGATATTTTATTCGGTAAAGATTTTGAACAGAAGTGGCGGCAGGCTCTGGCAAGTATCAATCTTGATCCGTCGCAGCTGACTGGCCAGACGGGGCGTGCGTGAGCTGTAATTCTGTCAGATCGCTTTTCAGAAGCGAAATACAAAGTTTGACTGGTAATATGTACCGCTTGAGCCTCCTGCTTTATTGAGCGCATGCGAGGTCATGAAGCGTGACACATATTGCGTCCATGACAGGTGGTCGGTGATCTGCCATGCCAGTGCGGCCTGTGGGGCCATGCCAATAAATTTGCCATTAAAATCCTGAGTGAATTTATAAAATCCTGAAGACTTATAAATCGGGTCCTGAGTGCTGTAGCGCCAGAAGAGTGGATATTTTACCTGTAAACTGACAGATTTAAGGAACGTTGCTTTGATAAGCGGCGCAAAACTGATCAGGTTTGAACCTGTCATATAAGTTGTGGTGTCGAGATAGTTGGTTTGCGGGTTAAATGGAGAAATATAAGTACCAATGGTGCCGCTGGTTTTATTTTTATTGCCACCTGAATAGACGTCAGTCTGAAGGCCCAGAAAAGTATGGAACGGGTTTTTGGGAATACGGTATCCGACCAGTGTATTGATAGCATAGCCGCTGACATTACGTGCCTGGTTTGTACGGGCGTATCTGAAAACACCTCCCTGCCAGATTCCCCCTAAAGAAAACTCAAAGGGGCCAGCCAGTCCGTGCCAGCGTACGCCAAAATTATTGCGTGTATTAAAGCCCTCGCTGCTGCCATTCGTGGGCGTTGCTACAGCACTGCTGCGCCCTGCGAGTTTGTAGCCAATATAAAAAAGATCGAGGAAGGAATAAGTGCGGTCGTGCATAAAACGACCGTCAGGTGGCGCCCAGGTAAAATTAAAACCGTAAAGGCGATTATTATAGTTCTCGCCATCATGGAACATTTTATTATGGCTGTCATCGGTTTGCACAAAGTCCCAGCCGTCAATTCGAAAACGGGGCCAGACCATGTACCCTCTGAAACCGTTCCATGAGAGTGGCACATTGGGTGTCTCACGGTTATACATCATGTAAGAGGGGGCACCGACAAACTGTTGCCGTCCAAATAGAAAGCCACTTTTTGCATGCAGCATAGTCCATTTGAATTCAATAAAGGCCTGCTGCATATCAAGCTTTTTACGGTATGTTGAGCCATAGCTGTAGGGTTTCCACCCGCCGGCGTTACCATTAATCAGCTGCCCGAACAGACGTACATGTGACCCCAGGTGCAAATCAGCCCCATAGAGATTTCTGACAGCAAAGCGTCCTGAATCGTTAACTTTCTGTGTGCCCAGTCCGGGGCGGCTTTCAAACCAGTTACGCGCCCGGGTTTCTCCTGAGAAGCTGAGCCAGACTGAACCGTCTTTATTAAGAGGAATGAATTTGAGAATATCGAAAGGGTCAGAGCGTTTGCCGGTCTGTCGCAGGCGACTCCAGTCTTCAGCCCATGGAGCAATGCCATAACGGCCTACTGGTCCGAACCCTGCGGCTTCACCGTTGCCACGGTTGAACACACCCCAGTCATATTGCCGGCCATATAAGCGCCCCTGCGCGCCGGTGGTTCTGACAGGTTGTCCTACCGGTGTCGCATGTGGGTAGATCATAGTGGGAGAAATAGGTGCGATATGTACAGTAATCTGTTCTTTGGGGACGGTGGCTGTGCTGGTCAGGCCGTCAGATAATGGTGTTGCAACCTGAGGGGGGGCGTTCTGTTGTCGTGCAACGTGTATGTAAGGGGTATGACGTGGAGTACTGCTATTTGTGGTGGTGGCAGGTGTGGCCTGAGCAGATGTGATGATGCAGGATGTCAGCAGCAGACTGGAAAGAGGGTATTTCTGAAGACGCAGAGGCCGGGGAGATGCTGACATGGGTATTGATGCCACTTAAGAAGAATGATTTTATAAATCACTATATAAAACGTATATTTTTAATATTAAATATAACGATACGTAATTGTTATACAAATAATTTTTTAATTTTAACGAAAAATTGTGTTTTTATCCTTTGGTCTTGACGCATAATTTACAACTGTTATCGTGAAATGAAGCTGCCTTTATCCGGTCTCCCTGTTAAAAAGTGAGCTGAAAAATGGTAGCCTTATAAGCGGCAAAGGTTAGTAAAACGTGTCTATTCGTCTTTCGCGTCGTACACTTCTCGGTGGTATTTTTACAGCAGGCGCACTGGCTGCAGGTGTAAGCGGGTATCAGCATCCGGCACTGGCACAGACATCTCAGTTACTTAATGTGTCTTATGACCCGACACGAGAGCTTTATGCTGAAATTAACAGAGCTTTTGCCGTAGCTTATCGTAAGCAGAAACCTGGTAATGCTGTTTTTGTCCGTACGTCTAACGGAGGGTCAGGTGCACAGGCACGTGCTGTGCTTGAAGGTGCGCCGGCTGATGTTGTTACGCTCGGTCTGGCTCATGATATTGATGTGCTGGCCGAACGTGGATTACTGAGTGCAGACTGGCAGAAACGCTTTCCGCATAATTCTACACCTTATACCAGTACAATTGTATTTCTGGTGCGTAAGGGGAATCCTAAAAATATTCACGACTGGCAGGATCTGGTGCGAGATGGTGTACAGGTTGTGACACCTAATCCTAAAACATCAGGTGGCGCACGCTGGAACTACCTTGCCGCCTGGGGCTGGGCTTTGCGCCAGCCTGGTGCGACGGAAGATACCGCCAAAGCTTATATGAAGCAGCTGTTTAAGCACGTACCTGTCCTTGATACCGGGGCGCGGGGTGCAACGAACAGTTTTGTACAGCGTGGGTTAGGTGATGTGCTGCTGGCCTGGGAAGACGAAGCACTGCTTGCGGCCAATGATATTGGCCCTGATCAGTTTGAGATCGTTGTGCCAAAAACAACTATTCTGGCTGAACCACCAGTGGCTGTTGTTGATAAAAATGTTGCGCAGCATGGCACGCAGGAGGCGGCGCAGGCTTATATTGAGTTTCTGTTTTCACCTGAAGGGCAGCGCATTGGTGCAAAACATTATTTTCGCCCGGTTGACCCTGCCGTTGCAGCAGAAAATGCCAGTCGTTTCCCTCAGGTAGAGACCTTTGATATCGCCAGTCTCGGTGGATGGACGGCTGTGCAGAAAAAGCACTTTGCTGAGAATGGCATTTTTGATCAGATTACTCAGTAATGCCTGACGGTCAGATCAGGCCTGAGGGCCTGAATCTGACGGTGGCTGAAAAGCGCCTTCAGGGCCGTTCATAAATCCTGGAGGGAGTGGAGGCTCCCCTGTGCGGGTCAGTGCCGGCTGTGCATATCCCTGTTCGGCAGGTGTCATGGCAAAGCGTGTTTTGGGCAGAGCTTCGGGACATTCCTCACACATCCAGCGAATAATTTTCTCTCTTATTTCACAGCGCAGATCCCAGCTGCGAATGGCCGTGCGTGCACTGGCCGTGACACGAATCATCATGGTTTGCTGGTTGCAGTCAGCGACCTGTGCGCTGAAGTCTTTGCCGGTCCATTGTGGGCATCCGCGAACAATTTCTTCAAGTTTTGTGCGTATTCTGTCCATTGGGGCGCGATAATCAACATGCAGGTAGACAGCACCAACCAGTTCAGCCGAGTTGTAGGTCCAGTTTTCAAAAGGGTTATCAAGAAAATAAAGAATAGGCACAATGCGTCGGCGCCAGTCCCATGAGCGTAAAACAACGTAGGTTGAGGTGATTTCTTCAACCCAGGTCCAGTCACCGTTAAAGACAATCAGGTCACCCATACGAATGGGCTGCGTCATGGCAATCTGTACACCGGCGAACAGGTTGGCCAGAACCGGGCGGGCGGCCAGACCCAGGATAAGAGAAGCCGCACCGGCAGAGGCAAAAAGACTAACCCCATATTCTCTGACGGGTTCAAACGTGACAAGTTCGGCACTGACTGTCAGTACGCAGATAATAATTTCTGTCAGACGACGCAGGAGCCTTATTTGTGTCGCGTGTTTACGCGCCAGAATGTCGTCGTCCTGGTCGGCTTCAGCAAAGCGACTCAGGTAAGTATCTGAAAGAGTGCGGATCGTAATAAGAGTGCCATAGCCCATCGTAGCGATAAAACAAATGAGCAGAATATGCCCGATAGTGGCCTGTAATGAGTTGCTGAGGCCACTGACAGGTAAAGTAATGCCGACAGCAAAAAACATAACCATGAGCCGCACAGGACGGCGCAGTGATTTTGTAAAAAGACGGACCAGTGCCCCGCGCTTGGCCCCCGGTATGCGCATGAGAATACGGTCAGTGACAAGGCGGCTGAAAAGTGCAGCGAGCAGCCCTATTACGGACAGAACGATAAAAGAAACAACAGGCGCAGGCAGCCAGCTAAGCCAGTTTCTCACTTCGGTTAGAACAGGTGCTAATTCATGCTGAATATAGACGGCAAATGGGTCATGTATTGGCGAAGTGAGTGCGGGCGAATGGACAGAATCAGACATAAGGAAAAAATATTGCCTCGTTAAAAAGCCATGCAGGCCGTTTTTCGGGGGCAGACACACAACAGAGCATGGGGGAAAGAGTATAAAATACGACTTTCGGTGTGGTCTGCAAATTACAGAAGTGTTTCTGAGCATGAGGCAGAAACAGATAAGTTCCACAATGTGGAACGATTTATGATGGTAAGTCCAGCAATAGTGACACAAACACTCAGGGGCTGGTGGGTTTGCGAGCCCAGCGCCAGGAACTGAGGCCCTGCCGCACTAATTCGCGGTGAATGACCATAATGGGCCACTGACCAGCTTCTTTGCACTCTTTTATACTATCTGGTTCAGAGAGTGTTCTGGCCAGATTTTCAATTAATGTGACAGATCTGTGCATCCCTCCTGAGCAACCTATTGCGATTGTAGCATATTTTTTTCCTTCACGCACGAAGCGGGGCAGGACGAGTTTGAGCATGGCCAGAACAAGCTCAAAAAATGCATTGTAATCAGGGTCCTGTGCGACATAGTTCGCGACATCAGGAGAGATACCGGTTTGCTGTGCCAGCTCAGGCTTATAATGTGGGTTTTGCAGAAAACGCGCATCAAGCACAATATCAGCTTCACGGGGTAAACCGGCAGGGAAAGCAAAAGACATAAGCGTGACGGTCAGCCCCTGACCTGTACTGGCCTGCCACGGACTGAAACGACTCTCAACGAACTGGCGCAGGTCAGGAGGTGGCATGTCCGATGTATCAATGACCAGGTCAGCTGCGGCTCTTAACGGAGCGGTCAGAGTTGTTTCCTCGCGTATCCCTTCAGCGATGTTGCTGTGTGGTGCAAGGGGGTGCCGCCGGCGGGTTGCTGTAAAACGACGGAGCAGAATATTTTCTTCTGCCGTGGCGTATATCAGTTCAACTCTCAGCTCAGGGTTCATACGCAGGTGCATCAGCGTTTCAAGCAGGGCAGAGACATTGAAACCACGTGTGCGTGTATCAACACCAATAGCCACAGGGCCTGATGCTCTTGCAATGATATCATCAAGCATACCCAGCGGGGCATTATCAATGACCTCATGTTCAAGGTCTTCGAGAATACGCAGAATAGACGATTTACCAGCCCCTGACAGACCTGTCACAATAAGGACAAGGCGAAGTGCTGACGTTTCATCTGCACGCATGGTGCGGGTTTCCTTCACAGGTCATGTGGTGCACTGCATTGCTGTTACAGCATGTCGAATCTGATGCTGACGTGAATCCTATTATGCCTGGCAGTGTTATGACAACGCAACAGGTTCAGCAGAGATCGGTTTGCTGAAGGTGACTTATGCGCCACACGCATGACAGCTTCTGTTGCCTGTGTTATACCGGTGCCGTAATAAAAAGCATTGTTTTTCTGCGTGCAGTAAAGAGGTGCAGCCTGATATGTCTAAGCGGAATTTATTGAATCAGGTGTCTGCTGCACCGGTCGCTAAGGTTGAGCGCAGATTAAGAGAAATCAGAATTACGGGTTTATGTGCTGCTGATGGCAGCGGTACAATGGCTGACCAGTGTCAGGCTGCTCTGGAACAGGGGAGAATGCTGCTGGAGGCCGAGCAGCTTACGATGTCAGATGTTACCCGCGTTGCATATCTGATTACAGATGCCGATGAATTTTCTGCATGTGTGCCTGTATTCCGGCGAATGTTTCCTCAGATGTTACCGGCTCTGACTTTTACCTGGGCAGGCAGCGGCACTCTGAGTGTGCCGCATGCTGTTATTGAGCTTGCTTTTTATGTTGAGCGCCCTGAGGCGTTTTTGTAACGCTTGCACGAGGCAGGATGACATAAAAGCAGGCCCCGATAATCTCTCCCTGTTTATTGTAGCGATTTCTCGCTGTAATTTTACCGTGCATGGCCTCAAGAATCTGGCGGCTGATGGAGAGCCCCAGTCCTGAATGCTGGCCAAAATTTTCTGTCTGCGGGCGCTCTGAGTAAAACCGCTCGAAAATTGAATCCAGTTTGGCCGGTGGAATTCCCGGTCCTTCATCACTGACAGACAGCTCAACCATGTTGCCTTTCGGCTCACATCTGAGAATGATTTTGCCATCTGGTGGAGAGAAGGAGAGGGCATTGCCGGTCAGGTTGTGCAGGACCTGCACGAGCCTGTCTTCAACAGCCATAACCTGCAGCGGATTATCGGGAGTATCACCGGCAGATTCTGTGAGAATAACAGGGTCGTGCTCTTTACGGGTCGCCTGCTGCATTTCGGCCAGCAATGCAAAGAGAGGTGTGACAGAAATGGGTTCGGCCTGAGCACGTGAGAGCTCTGCATCCAGGCGGCTGGCATCTGAGATATCGGTAATCAGCCTGTCGAGACGTCTGACATCCTGGTTGATAATGCTCAGCAGGCGGCGTTGCTGATTGAGGTCTTCAATACGCAGTAAAGTTTCGATTGCTGAGCGAATAGATGAGAGAGGGTTCTTAATTTCGTGGCTGACATCAGCAGCAAAGCGTTCGATAGCGTCCATACGCTTCCACAAAGCCTGAGCACTTGCCTGAAGAGCCCGGGCAACGTCGCCGATTTCATCGCGTCTGCCCAGCAGGCGTGCAGGCACGGTGCCTGTTCGGCCTGAAGATTCACGCATTACGCGTGCTGAGGTTGCTAAGCGCAGGAGTGGCCTGGCGATGGTCATGGAGAGATACCATGACAGCATAATGGTGATGATGAGCACCATAAGAGATAAAGATAGAATGGAAGAGCGAATAGCAAATACGGCCCTGTCGACCTGGGCTGCAGCACGTGTAACCTGAATAATACCAACAGTTTTTCCGTCATGAATAACGGGTTCAGCAACTGTAATGATCAGATGGCCATCCGCTGTGCGGCGAATATAGGGTGGTGTTTCAGGGGGAGGCGGCGAACTGCTGTCACTTCCCGGGGCATCAGCGGGACGTTCAGGGTCAGCGGGAATATCTTCTTCGTTTGTATCCAGTGTGACGATGCTGGAGCCATAGCGCGAGGGGCCCCATGTCATAAGACGTTCGAAAAAATCTGGTCCTGGCAGCATCGGAGGGGGGATGCGTCTGGGGGAGTTTCTGTGATTGTGCTGATGAGGGTGGTTATTTTGATCTGTCAGGTTCTCAGTGATGAGTTGTCCGTCGGGTGCAAAAAGACGGGCATGAGCATTGGGGCTGGGTTCTGTCAGGCGCAGCAGCAACCTGCGGGCGATCGGGGCATCAAGTGTAAAATTTTCTGCATTATCAGCCATGCGGGAGCGATTTATGTGTACGGCACTCTCGCCCAGAGCGCCGGCATAGATGCGGGCCTGCTCGCGTAGTGCTGTGACCTCAGTGACCAGGAGGCTGTCACGAAACTGATTGAGGAACAACATGGTAATTGCCAGCAGCAGCAGTGGCAGAATGTTAACCAGCATAATGCGCCGCGTAAGCGGAGAAATAAGCCGTTTGTAAGAGTGATCATCCAGAGGCTGATCGTCCTCCTCCGGATGATTGTCGTGCAAGCGACCCTTCCGGCCCGAAGGTCCGGGCCGGCGGAAGTGAGAGAGAACTGACATGCGTGTGTGGCGGTTCATGAGAACAGAGCTCAGTCTTCCTTATAGCGGTAACCAATACCGTAGAGGGTTTCAATCTGATTAAAGTTATCATCAACCTGACGAAATTTTTTTCTTACCCGCTTGATATGGCTGTCAATTGTTCTGTCATCAACATAAACGGTATCGCCATAGGCGGCATCAATCAGCTGGTCGCGTGATTTGACCAGGCCAGGGCGCAGCGCAAGTGTTTTGACCAGAAGAAATTCTGTGACGGTGAGAGGAACATCCTCGTTATTCCATGTGCATTTATGGCGGAGTTCATCAAGGGAGAGAGAACCACGTACAAGAGTGCCTGCACTGGGAGCACCGTTTGCTTCTGCCCGGCTGACATCGTTACGGCGGAGCAGAGCGCGTATGCGCTCAAGCAGCAGGCGCTGAGAAAAGGGCTTGATGATATAGTCATCGGCCCCGAGGCGCAGACCCATCAGCTGATCGACTTCCTCATCTTTTGATGAGAGGAAGATAACAGGCAGATTAGAGCGGGTGCGCAGGCGCTGCAGCAGCTCCATGCCGTCCATACGGGGCATTTTGATGTCCAGCACTGCCAGGTCTGCCGGATGAGCGGTCAGGCCCTGTAGTGCAGATTCGCCATCAGTATATGTCCGGACATAAAATCCTTCGGCCTCCAGTGTCATCTGAACTGAAGTCAGAATGTTGCGATCGTCATCAACCAGAGCAATGGTCTGCTTGGTGCGCTCTGTCATTGTGTACGTTATCCTTACTCTGTCAGCAGTAATCGGGGTACAGACATACGCTGTTCCTTACGTTTTCACCACAGACTTTATGCAATGCGTCGGCTGAGAGGTGTTGCAGATAAGTTTTTGAAAATGATAAATGTGGGTCTTGCCGAGTGTGGTCAGGTTGCCTACTTGATAGATTATGGTTCACGAAACAGAATTACCTGAAGGTAACCGGCCAGCTGGTTCGGTTGACGCTGAGCAGGAATTTTCGCAGCAGGAAGCGCTTGCTCCTGAGGCGGAAGCACAGGCTGATGTAGTACAGGACGAAGAAGGAGAGACTTCTGGTCCCGAGCGCGAAGCTGCTGAGTTTAAGGAAAAATGGCTGCGGGCTGAGGCTGAGAATCAGAATCTGCGTACCCGGGCACGCCGTGATGTGGAAGATGCACGCCTTTATGCTGTGCAGAAATTTGCACGTGATTCTGTCGAAACAGCTGAAAACATTCACCGTGCCCTGACAAGCCTGCCTCCTGCACAGGAAGGCGAAGACGGCGTAATTGCAAAAATGCGCGAAGGTCTTGAGGGTATTGAGCGTTCGTTTGTGGCTATGCTGGAGCGGCACGGCGTTAAAGCTTCAGATCCGCAGGGTCAGGCATTTGATGCAAACCTGCATCAGGCGATGGCTGAGCAGCCAAGTGCGGAACATGAGCCTGGGACAGTAATGCAGGCCTGGACACCAGCCTGGACACTGAATGGCCGCCTGCTTAAACCGGCTATGGTTATTGTTGCGAAAGCAGCAGAATAAGAAGCTGATATTTTTCTTGATTCCTTTGCTGGCTGCTACTTGAACTCATATCGGGTGCATCATACATCATGGATATTCCCGCTGTCAGAGACACAAGAAGGCAGTGAATTATTTTAGGATCCCGTCTGGTGCTTCGGGCCAGTCAGGTTCGCTGAAGGAGAGTAATAAATGAGTAAAGTTATTGGTATTGACCTTGGTACGACTAACTCCTGCGTTGCTGTACGCGAGGGTAATGAGACCAGAGTTATCGAGAACAGCGAAGGCACGCGCACAACCCCTTCTATGGTAGCTTTTACCGAAGGTGGTGAGATGCTGGTTGGCCAGGCTTCAAAGCGCCAGGCTGTAACCAACCCCGCGAACACGCTGTATGCAGTAAAACGTCTGATTGGTCGTCGTTTTAATGACGCGGCTGTGCAGAAAGATAAGGAAATGGTTCCTTACGCCATTGTTGATGGCGATAACGGCGATGCATGGGTTGAGGCCCGCGGTAAAAAATACGCGCCTTCTCAGATCGCTGCCTTTGTGCTCGGCAAAATGAAAGAAACAGCTGAAGCATATCTTGGCGAAAAAGTGAGCCAGGCTGTTATTACTGTTCCTGCATACTTTAACGATGCACAGCGCCAGGCGACAAAAGACGCCGGCCGTATTGCTGGTCTTGAAGTTCTGCGTATCATCAACGAACCAACAGCGGCAGCTCTGGCTTATGGCCTTGAAAAAAAGAGCGGTGGCACGGTTGCTGTTTATGACCTTGGTGGCGGTACTTTTGACGTTTCAATTCTTGAGATTTCTGACGGTGTCATCGAAGTTAAATCAACAAACGGCGACACGTTCCTCGGTGGTGAAGACTTTGATAACCGCATTATCAGCTACCTGGCAGATGAATTCAAACGTGAGCAGGGTATTGACCTGCGTGCAGACAAACTTGCTCTGCAGCGTCTGAAAGAAGCAGCTGAAAAAGCAAAGATTGAGCTGTCTTCTTCTAAAGAGACAGAAGTTAACCTGCCGTTTATCACAGCTGATGCTTCTGGTCCTAAGCACCTGATGCTGAAACTCAGTCGTGCTAAACTGGAAAGCCTGGTTGATGATCTGATTCAGCGCACTCTGGATCCATGTAAAGCTGCGCTGAAAGATGCCGGTGTGTCTGCTGCTGAAATTGACGAGGTTATCCTGGTCGGTGGTATGACCCGTATGCCGAAAGTCATTGACGCAGTTAAGCAGTTCTTTGGTAAAGATCCTGCACGTAACGTGAACCCTGATGAAGTTGTGGCTATTGGTGCTGCTATTCAGGGTGCCGTTCTGAAAGGTGATGTTAAAGACGTTCTGCTGCTCGACGTGACACCGCTGTCACTGGGTATCGAAACGCTCGGTGGTGTCTTCACACGTCTGATCGATCGTAACACGACCATTCCGACCAAGAAGAGCCAGACCTTCTCGACAGCTGATGACAATCAGAGTGCCGTGACCATTAAAGTGTTCCAGGGTGAGCGCGAGATGGCTGCTGACAACAAGCTGCTGGGTAACTTTGACCTGACAGGTATTGCGCCTGCACCACGTGGTGTGCCTCAGATTGAAGTTACTTTCGATATTGATGCGAACGGTATTGTTTCTGTCTCTGCTAAAGACAAGGCAACCGGTAAAGAGCAGCAGATTAAAATCCAGGCATCTGGTGGTCTGTCTGACAGTGATATCGACAAAATGGTTAAAGATGCTGAAGCAAATGCAGCAGCAGATAAAGCCAGACGTGAGCAGGTTGAAGCCCGTAACAGTGCAGAAAGCCTTGTTCACCAGACAGAGAAAGCTCTGACAGAAGCCGGTGATAAAGTTCCGGCCGCTGATAAAGAAGAAGCTGAAGCAGCGGTTGCAGCTGTTAAAACTGCTCTTGAAGGCAGTGATGCAGAAGCAATTAAAACGGCTACTGAGCGTTTGACGCAGGCTTCTATGAAGGTTGGTGAAGCTGTTTACAAAGCAAGTCAGGCAGAAGGTGGTGCAGCTCCGGAAGCTGAGGCTGCTAAAAAAGAAGACGAAAATATCGTCGATGCAGACTTTGAAGACGTAAACGACAAAAAGTCCTGATCGGGCGTTTTGCATAAAACACGGGAGTGCGCTCCCGTGTTTATTTTTCTGGCGTCCGTGCTTTGTAAGAGGCGGACGCCATTGTTATATCAGGGTACAGGCTGCGCTCATTTTTAAGAGGCAGAATTTTTAAGAGGTTTTTTTCATGGTCACGCAGGTTGATTATTACGAAATTCTTGAGGTCACTCAGACAGCATCCGCTGATGAAATCAAGAAAGCCTATCGCAGGATGGCCATGAAATATCATCCTGACCGTAATCCGGGGGATGCAGCAGCTGAAGAGAAATTTAAAGACGTTAACCATGCCTACGATATTCTGAAAGATGAGAATAAACGTGCGGCTTATGACCGTTATGGTCATGCGGCATTTGAAGGCGGCGGTGCTGGCCCAGGCGGGTTTGATTTTGGCGGCGGTGCCGGTGGCGCCGGTCTTGGTGATATTTTCGAGCAGATGTTCGGTGATATGATGGGAGGAGGGCGTCGTGGCTCCCCTCGCGCCGGCAATGACGTGCAGGCTCATGTCGTCATCACTCTTGAAGAAGCCTTTACTGGTGTAAAAAAAGATCTGCCTGTCATAACGCGTGTGAGCTGTGAGTCCTGTGAGGGGACAGGGTCTGAAAACGGCGCCGCCGGCGTTGATGTATGTCCGAGCTGTCACGGGGCTGGTAAGGTCAGGGCTGCGCAGGGTTTCTTCGTTGTTGAGCGTCCCTGTCCGACCTGTCATGGTGCTGGTAAAACTGTAAAGAACCCCTGTGGTGCTTGCCATGGGCAGGGTACGGTTGAAAAAGAGCGCATTGTTTCTGTTCAGATTCCTGCCGGTATTGAAGACGGTACACGTATTCGTATGACCGGAGAGGGTGAAAGCGGCCCTCAGGGTACGCCTCCGGGTGATTTGTACATTCAGGTTTCAGTTAAAGAGCATTCAATTTTTCAGCGTGATGGCGCCAATATTTTTTGCCGGGTGCCACTGAGAATGGGGCAGGCTGCCCTTGGCACAGAGGTTGAAGTGCCGGTTATAGATGGCAACCGTGCAAAGGTTAAAATTCCTGCCGGTACACAAACCGGGAATAATTTCCGCCTGAGAGGGAAAGGATTCTCTGTCCTGCGTTCAGGCGCACGCGGCGATATGTATGTTCAGGTTTCGGTTGAAACACCGCAGCATCTTAACAAGCGTCAGCGTGAGCTTCTGGAAGAGTTTGAGAAAGAAGCCGGAGAAAATATTAAGAGCAGCCCGGAACACACAGGTTTTTTTGCCCGGGTAAAAGATTTTTTTGAGGGTAAAGCAAACTAATATTCTGCTACATAACATCTTACTCTTACTATAAAATGTGCCGCGACCGGGCATGATCTGGCAAAGAGTAGGATGCAAAGCAGATAAGGTGAAAAGATCATGACAGTGCCATCGCTTAAAATAGGGATTGCCGGCATCTCCGGTCGTGTTGGGCGCCTGTTGGCAGAAGAAGTTATTGGTGCGGGTTTTATACTTGCTGGTGGTAGTGCACGGCACCCTTCCTCGGTTAAGGGGCTTCTGGCTAATGTGCCGCTTTTCGCCGATTTTTCGGCTTTGGCAGATGCCAGTGATGTGGTGATCGATTTCACGCATGCTGATACTTCAGCACGGCATGCTGAAATTCTGGCGGATTACGGCAAAGCCCTTGTTCTGGGCACAACAGGTCTTTCTCCTGAGCAGGAGGCAGCGGTTAAGGCCGCGGCTAAAAAAATTGCTGTAGTCCATGCGGCTAATTTTTCACCTGGTGTTACTCTGGTGCGTCGTCTGGCTCGTATGATGGGGCAGGCGTTACCAGCAGAATCCTATGATGTTGAAATTGTTGAAATGCATCATCGCCAAAAAGTCGATGCTCCTTCAGGCACAGCTCTGGCAATCGGCGAATCTGTTGCTGACGGGCGGGGTGTGAGTCTTGCTGATGTGAAAGATAGCGGACGCGATGGTCATACCGGTGCACGCAAAACAGGTGATATTGGTTTTGCAGCTCTGCGTGGTGGTCAGATTGTGGGGGAGCACGAAGTACTGTTTACCTCAGCTGATGAGCAGATTCGCCTGTCACACCGTGCGTTTGACCGCAGAATTTTTGCAACCGGGGCTGTGCGTGCGGCCGACTGGGTCAGAAATCAGCCTGCAGGCTATTTTGGCATGGAAGATGTACTGGGTCTGCCCCCTCTGTGAAGAGAGATTCTACCTGGAGCGATAGTGGAAAAGGTTATTTATCAAAAAATTCCTTTTCCATGCGCAGGTAAAAATAAAAAAAACAGTTCCTGTCGCTTTTTGTATTATGTGTGATTATTATAATATAATTAAATAAAATCATAGTGTTAGGTTGTAATTTGTGTGGTGTGCCGGCATTCAGCCCATGGCAGCCCTGTGCTACGATACTTGACCATTGAGCACTATTAAGCCACACGAATGCGGCGCCCTGACAAACAGGCGACACTCACAATTCCTAATTCACAGTGCGTGAGGCGGACGGCTCAATTATGCGTAAAGACGGCGATTTTCTTTTTACTTCAGAGTCAGTATCTGAAGGTCATCCCGATAAGGTTGCAGACCGTATCAGTGATACTGTTCTCGATGCCTATCTTGCTGCAGATCCAGAATCCCGCGTGGCCTGTGAAACTCTGGTGACGACGAACCGTATCGTCCTCGCTGGCGAGGTGCGTGGCCCGGCTTCAGTAACATCTGAAGGACTGATCGAGGCAGCACGTCAGGCTGTTAAAGATATTGGTTACGACCAGGAAGGCTTCTCATGGCGCAACGCTGAGGCCGCAAACTATCTGCATGCTCAGTCAGCTGATATTGCAGTTGGCGTTGACAGTGCCGGCGATAAAGACGAAGGCGCTGGCGACCAGGGCATTATGTTTGGCTATGCGTCAAACGAAACAGATACGCTTATGCCTGCGCCACTGTATTATGCGCACCGCATCCTGCACGAAATCCGTGATCTGCGTCGCGCAGGTGACCCGCGTGCTGCTGGTCTTCAGCCAGATGCAAAAAGCCAGGTGACACTTCACTACTCGAATGGCCGTCCGGTTAAAGCAACTTCTGTTGTTATCTCTACCCAGCATGATGCTGGCGTAAACCAGGAAGAGCTGCGGGCGCGTCTGGGTGGTATCGTTCGTGACGTTCTGCCAGAAGGCTGGATGCCCGAAGAAAAAGAATTTTACGTTAACCCAACCGGTATTTTTGTTATCGGCGGGCCTGACGGTGACTGTGGTCTGACTGGTCGTAAAATCATTGTTGATACTTACGGTGGTGCAGCTCCACACGGTGGCGGTGCATTCTCAGGTAAAGACCCGACGAAGGTTGACCGCTCAGCAGCTTATGCCTGTCGCTACCTTGCAAAGAATGTTGTGGCTGCAGGCCTTGCCGATCGCTGCACCATTCAGCTGTCTTATGCTATCGGTGTTTCTCACCCGCTGTCTCTGTATGTTGACCTTGATGGCACCGGCAAAGATGTTGATGAAGCCCGTCTGGGTACCATCCTGCGTGAGGTAATGGATCTGACACCGCGTGGTATTCGTAAGCACCTGCGTCTAAACCGTCCGATTTACGCTGAAACAGCAGCTTATGGTCACTTTGGTCGTAAGCCAGATGCAGCACGTGACAACTTCACATGGGAACAGGCTGATCTGGTCGATTCTCTGCGTAGTGCACTGAAACGCTGAGTAGCAGGACGCATCTCTGATGACAGAAGGCGGCGTTCGCGTATCAGACGTCAAACCTCCGCCGGAGCGCCTTTACGGGCGCCCCCGCGGGCATACGTTGCGCCCTCGTCAGGAGCGTTTGCTGCAGGCTGCGTTGCCCCGGCTGCGCTTTCCTGTAGAGAAGGCCTCTGACCCGGCTTCTGTTTTCGGTAAAATACCTGATCAGATATGGCTGGAAGTCGGGTTTGGCGGGGGCGAGCATTCTCTCGCCCAGCACGACGCACATCCTGATGTTGGCTATATTGCTTCAGAAGTGTTTGAGAATGGTCTTTGCTCTTTGCTGAGCCGGGTCGTTCCTTCAGGGCAGGAAGAAACATCATCTGTTCCTGATATGCTGAAATTGTGGGATGATGATGCAAGGGTACTGCTGAAGGCTTTGCCTGAAGCAAGTCTTGACCGCATGTTTCTGATGTTCCCCGACCCATGGCCAAAAGCCCGCCATGCGAAGCGGCGTTTTGTTCATCCTCATAATATCGCTCTTGTTGCGCGTGCGCTTAAGCCCGGTGCGGTGTGGCGCGTCGCGAGTGATGACCCGACCTATCAGCAGTGGGTTGAGGACGTGATGGCTGAACAGACGTTTTTTATAACAGCCCCGCCTGCGCAGGAACGGCCGGAAAACTGGTTCCCGACACGCTATGAGGCGAAGGCTATTGCTGCGGGTCGTCAGCCTCTTTACTGGACCTTTACCCGCCGCTGAGTGGTTTAGCCGTTTTCAGGGCGGTTGCTCTGTGAAAACAGCTCGGGTAAGGAGCCATTTTTTACAAGCTTTTTATCCGTGCGAAAGGTTTTCTCGCTCATGAGCCTCTCTTCGTTGCCTGTACGTCGTGCTCTTGTCTCCGTTTCTGATAAAACAGGGCTCCTGGATCTTGGTCGTGCTCTGGCTGTCCATAACGTAGAAATTCTCTCTACAGGTGGTTCTGCCAAAGCTCTGCGTGATGCCGGTCTGCCCGTAACGGAAGTATCAGATTACACTGGTTTCCCTGAGATCCTTGACGGGCGCGTTAAAACCCTGGTGCCCAAAATTCATGGTGGTATTCTCGGGCGCAGAGATTTGCCTGCTCACGTTGCGCAGATGCACGAGCATGGTATCGGTCCGATCGACCTGGTTATTGTCAATTTATACCCTTTTGAAAAAACGGTAGCATCCGGTGCAGGTGCAGAAGACTGCATTGAGAATATTGATATTGGCGGCCCGGCTCTTATTCGTGCAGCGGCTAAAAACCATGATCATGTCGTGGTTTTGACAGATACCCGTCAGTATGATGGCTTTATCGATATGCTGAACAAAGGTGGTACCACGCAGGCACAACGCTTTGCTTATGCAGGTGCTGCATATGCTCGTACAGCTGCTTATGATGCCGCTATTGCTGCCTGGTTTGCTGCTCAGACCGGAGATTTTTTACCAGATTCGTTTACCGTTTCTGGTCAGCGTGCTGAAGTTCTGCGTTATGGTGAAAACCCGCATCAGCAGGCTGCTTTTTATAAAAATGGCAGTGCGCGTCCGGGTGTCGCAACAGCGGTGCAGGTGCAGGGTAAAGCCCTTTCTTATAACAATATTAACGACACGGATGCCGCCTTTGAGGCTGTCGCTGAGTTTGATAAACCAGCAGTCGTTATTGTTAAGCATGCAAACCCCTGCGGTGTTGCGGTTGCTTCCTCGCTGACACAGGCATGGAAAAATGCTCTGCGGTGCGATTCTGTATCTGCTTTTGGTGGTATTGTGGCACTTAACCGCACACTTGATGCCGCTACAGCGGAAGAGATTGCTGGTATCTTTACCGAAGTGATTGTCGCCCCTGATGCGGAAGAAGAAGCTAAAGCTGTTCTTGCCCGTAAGAAGAATTTGCGTCTGCTGCTTACCGGCGGTCTGCCTGACCCGGCTGAAGCCGGGGTGGTTGTGCGTTCGGTTGCTGGTGGTTTCCTTGCGCAGACTCGTGATTGTGGGCGTATTACCCCTGAGACGTTAAAAGTTGTGACAAAACGTGCGCCGTCACCGCAGGAGATGGAAGATCTGATCTTCGCATTCCAGGTGGCTAAGCATGTTAAATCCAACGCGATTGTTTATGCTAAAGATAAAGCAACAGTTGGTGTTGGGGCAGGGCAGATGAGCCGTGTTGATTCAGCCCAGATCGCAGCCAGCAAAAGTGCGCAGGCTGCAAGAAACGCAGGGCAGGACACCCCTCTGACACAGGGTTCAGTTGCGGCTTCTGACGCATTTTTCCCGTTTGCTGATGGTCTCGAAGCTATTGTTGCAGCGGGTGCGACTGCGGTCATTCAGCCAGGTGGTTCAATTCGTGATGATGAAGTCATCGCGGCAGCTGATGCTGCGGGTATCGCCATGGTTCTGACAGGTATGCGTCATTTCCGTCACTAACATGCTTATCCGGCTCTTGCCGGACTGATTTTTTTCGCAAAGAATGGCAAAAGTTTTTCATAAACTTTTGCCTGTTGCGGGCCTCTCTGAGGCAGGAAAAAGTCAGTTTACTGGTAAAGCCATGCGCGTTTTTCTTTCTGTTTCTGCTTTGTTTCTGTTGGTATCTCCGGCATTTGCTGCACCGCCTGTAAAACAGACTGTTAAGGCAACTTTTGCATCACATCAGACGGTCACTGAGAAACAGGCTGCTGGTGTGTATGACCTCTCTTCCATGTCTGCCTTTAGTGGCACAGTAACCCAGTTTTTGCCTGCCCCTGATGGCGGGGTGCTGGGCCTGTTGCTGAACGGGGACACGGAGGTGCTGGTTTCTCCCGAGATCGGGCATACACTGTCTGGCCTGATTAAGGTTGGTGACCACATTTCACTGCGCGGTGTTAAAGCTTATACTCTTCCTGTTATTCGGGCTTTTGCAATCACCAGTCCGCGTGGTCGTAGCGTGCAGGATTCGCTGATGGCTGTGCCACAGCATTCACCTGAAATGATTATTGGCCCTGATATTGTTGTGCATGGTGAAATTGCGATGCCTTTGTACAATCTTGGCGGGCAGGTCTCAGGTGTTATTTTAAAAGACCATACACTGATTCATCTTATTCCTCGTGAAGCTGCACGTCTGGCAGCCTGGCTTAAGCCGGGTCAGTCTGTTTATGCTGTGGGTACAGGGAATAATGGTGTGCTTGGTACGGCGATTAATGCGCGTGAAATTGGCCCGGCTGCCGATCGTAAAGAGGCTGTTGCTATCAGCAATGTACCACTTAGCGGGCCGGCAGCAGGTAGCGCAGGTTACGATGTGATTTCCGGGGCTGAGTGAGGCAGGACCGCAGGGCAGGAGAGGCCTTATGCAGACGGTGCCATGGAGTGATTTTCAGAAAATTCTGATTGTTGCAGGTACTATCACCCGCGTTGAGGCTTTTCCTGAAGCGCGTAAACCCGCCTTTAAAGTATGGGTTAATTTTGGTTCTTATGGTGAGCGTAAAACCAGTGCACAGATCACCAGACTTTATACAGTCGATGAACTGATAGGACGACAGGTTATCGGTATTCTTAACTTTGAAGAAAAGCAGATAGGCCCGTTTCGTTCACAGTTTTTATTATCAGGGTTTGAGACGGAAGATGGTGTTGTTCTGTCTGCCCCTGAACGTCGGGTGCCCGATGGCACGCGTCTGAGCTGACAGAAAACCTGCCGCACCCAACTGAGAACAAGACGCATTTGCTTTTCTGACTAATTGCCTTAAAATAGCGCTTAAATCAGGGCATGTGCCCGGCTGTTATAAGAGGGAAACAGGGTGCTTGTTTGTATAGCTGAAGTTCTGACGCCTGATGAGGTTGCTTATTGCCGTGAAGTGCTGGAGGCAACGGAATGGGTTGATGGTAAAGTTACCGCCGGTGAGCAGTCAGCAAAAGCAAAGTTTAACTTACAGGTGCCAGAGCAGTCGCCGCAAAGCCGTGAGCTGAGTGAGCTGGTTTTAAAAGCACTTGGGCGTAACCAGACTTTTGCCAGTGCCGCGTTGCCGTTGCGGGTTTATCCGCCTCTTTTTAATCGTTATGATGAAGGTATGCGTTTTCATGCGCATGTTGATAATTCAATCCGTGCTTTACCAGGCACAGGTTTTCGTATTCGTACAGATGTGTCCAGCACGCTTTTTCTGAGTGACTGTGATGAATATGATGGCGGAGAGCTGGTAATTCAGGACACCTATGGCACGCAAAGCATCAGGCTGCCTGCTGGGCATATGGTTGTTTATCCCTCATCCAGTCTGCATTCTGTAAATCCCGTTACACGAGGTAGTCGCTGGGCCTCTTTTTTCTGGACACAGTCAGCTGTAAAAGATGATGGGCAGAGAACGCTGCTTTATAATTTTGATATGTCGATTATAGAGGCGCGTAAGACACTGCCGGATGATCACCCGGCAGTACTGGGGCTGACAGCAACTTACCATAATCTTATCCGGCAATGGGCTGAGCTGTAGCGCTATGCAGGGTCAGGCGCGTTTAGTGCAGCGCCTGACGTGGGCAGGTTTTATTATGTCGGGCTGCCTGGGTTATTGTCCTGAAAGTTTTTTGTCAGCGCATTCATAATAGCGTCGTCTGGCTCCCCAAGTGGCAGCTGATAAAGTTTGCTGCCACGAAAGGTTGAGAGCAGGCCCCAGGCCTGTTTACCGTCTTTTGTGAAAATGAGATTGAGCTGGTGGTCGTGGCAGTTATGTGGCTCACAAATGTTTGTCACGAGATAGGCTTTGCCCTCGATTGTTAATGGCTTAACAATTTCTGATGTGCCCTGGCCGGTTCTCACCCATGAGGGAAGAGTGAGCATTTTTTGATAGGACTTAGAAAATACGGGCTTTTTAATAAATTCAGACGCGTAGGCTGACAGAGGAGCAGGGGTGCTTTGTGCCTGGGCAAGGCCCGGAGCAGCAATACAAAAAGCAGCAGCTAATGTAAGGAAACGCATTTTTTATCCAGTCATTTTGCAAGTCGTGACCGAATACTAAATAAAATGTAAGGCGACAATAAGATTACTTACAAAAGCTCTCATACATTAGAAATTATTTTTCATTTTTGGGATTTTTTATTGGCGCACCCGAAAGGACTCGAACCTCTAACCCCCAGATTCGTAGTCTGGTGCTCTATCCAGTTGAGCTACGGGTGCGCCGTGAGGTGGGTTCTATTATAAGAACGGGGGTGTGGCAACCCCCTTTTTTTGTTTTTTTAATTAATATCGAGAAAATTTTTCCAGGCATTATGTTCAGGCCTGGTCAGAGTGATATGAGCTCTGCATTCGGGGGTGCCGTAAACCCCCTCAAATGTTGTTCCTGAAGGGTGTGCTTCAAAAACTATCGGGAGGGGTTTGTGGGCTGCGTCTTCCAGCAATAACTGCGCATGATAATGTTGTGTGGCTTTATTAGGGACCCCGCGTAAAATTAAAGAGCCGGTGGCTGGCACGAAAACCATACGATGTGGCTCAATCTGCATAAGAGACTGAGCATATGTCGGGCAGTTATGCCCTTTTTCGGCAACAAGTGTCCCTACCCAGTCACCATACGGGTCGTTAGCGGCCAGAGAGGCCGCAGCAGCCGTGTGTGCCCAGGCTGAGCTGAGCATCAGGCCAGCCATGGTAAAGATTCGCCAGGATGAGGCTTTTTTTGAAACACGAAAAAAAGGCATATCTGAAGGTCTGTCCCGTTATGATTTGCTTAAGTGCTCTGTCAGATGTGATGTTTTTACAATCTGTCTTCAAGGTAACATCGCCACAGGTGGCAGGATTGTTTGGTTGTTGCGAGATATTGGGTGACGTCGTGCTGTTGTCGCTTTATATCGGCACAGAGTGCTGTGTTACATTACGTAATGCGGTTTTTTTGATCTGTTATGCCGTTCAGGCCCCGACCAGAAAGACGAGTAGTCCATGTCCGTTGATGACACCACGTCAGCCACTTCCGCCAGGCTGGATGAAACTTTGCACCAGGACCGGATCCTGATCCTTGATTTTGGAAGTCAGGTGACTCAGCTCATTGCACGACGTGTGCGTGAGAGTGGTGTTTATTGTGAAATCTGGCCTTTTACCGTTGATCCTGCCCGTATCGTTGCTTTTGCACCGCGTGGAATTATTCTTTCCGGTGGTCCTGCCAGTGCGATCCAGGCAGATGCTCCACGTGTACCCGATGTTGTTTTTGAAATGGCGATCCCTGTTCTGGGTATCTGCTATGGCCAGCAGGCTATGTGTCTGCAGCTTGGTGGTAAGGTCGAAAGCTCTGACCACAGAGAGTTTGGCCGGGCTTTTGTTGATATTGTTGAAGATTGTTCTTTGTTTCGTGGGGCATGGGCCCGTGGTGGTCGCGAACAGGTATGGATGAGCCATGGTGATCGTGTCACCAGTCTTCCTCCTGGTTTTCGTACTGTGGCAACCAGTGAAGGCGCACCGTTTGCCGTGATTGCCGATGAAGGTCGTCATCTTTACGGCGTGCAGTTTCACCCTGAAGTTGTGCATACTCTGCATGGTGCAGCGCTGCTGCGTAACTTTACTCATAATGTTGCTGGTTGCTCTGGCACATGGACGATGGCTGGTTTCCGCGAGATGGAAATTGCCCGCATCCGTGAGCAGGTTGGTACAGGTAAGGTGATTTGTGGCCTGTCAGGTGGTGTTGATTCATCCGTTGCAGCTGTTTTAATCCAGCAGGCTATTGGTGACCAGCTGACCTGTATTTTCGTTGATCATGGTATGCTGCGTGCCGGTGAAGCTGAGGAGGTTATGGAAACCTTCCGTGGTCGCTTCAACATTAATCTTGTGCACCGTGATGCGTCTGATATCTTCCTGAAAGCTCTTGACGGAGTTACTGACCCTGAAGTGAAGCGTAAGACGATTGGTCGCCTGTTCGTTGAAGTGTTTGAAGAGGAAGCCTCTCGTCTTGGTGGTGCGCAGTTCCTGGCGCAGGGCACGCTTTATCCTGATGTGATTGAGAGTGTTAGTTTCACAGGTGGTCCTTCAGTTACAATTAAGTCTCACCACAATGTTGGCGGCCTGCCCGAGCGCATGAACATGAAGCTCGTAGAGCCGTTGCGTGAGCTTTTTAAAGATGAAGTGCGTGCGCTTGGTCGTGAGCTGAATATTCCTGAGGTGATTGTCGGGCGTCATCCGTTCCCAGGCCCTGGTCTTTCCATACGTATTCCTGGTGCTATTACCCGCGAAAAACTTGATTTGCTGCGTCGTGTTGACACGGTATTCCTTGAGGAAATCCGTGCGGCAGGCCTGTATGATGCGATCTGGCAGGCTTTTGCTGTTCTGCTGCCGGTGCGGACGGTGGGTGTGATGGGAGATGGCCGTACATATGATCAGGCCTGTGCTCTGCGCGCTGTAACCAGCACGGATGGTATGACGGCTGAAGTTTACCCGTTTGATATGGGTTTTCTTAACCGTGTGGCAAGTCGCATTGTAAATGAAGTACGTGGTATTAACCGTGTTACTTATGACATTACGTCTAAACCACCAGGAACGATTGAGTGGGAATGATATCACGTCTGGTATAGGTGGTATTGCCCGGCATGAAAGTGCCTTAAAGCCCGCAGAAATGCGGGCTTTTTTGTGGGTAAATTGCCGTTTTATATTTCATAAATTTTATAAAAAGGGTAAGGAAGCTAAGAATTGTAATTTTGTTTGTAGTTTTATTTGAGTGAGGCAGAATATTATACTTTGGGTTTAAGAAGGAGGCGTAAAGTTTATTTTTTGACGATTTATCGATGATTTTTTGTTTCCTTAGGTTTTTTACATACGTTCTGCTCCCTTGCTATCGGGTATCAGGGGTATCGTGTATTCGTTTTTTTTAACGGCTGGTTTTCGTAAAAAACGTCTTGTTTTGCATATTATCCTGGCCATTAAGGCTTTGTTGTTCAGGCGCTTACATTTCGAGTTTGAAACATATCTCAACCCACCTGGGAAATGAGTTGTAAACTATTTTCAGGTATGGCAAGAAAAATTTATTCCTGCATATTTAAGGGTTGTGTAATGTCAGAAATTATTGAGACTTCTGCAAGTATTCATACTTTTAGAAATTACAGAAACAGAAGCAGAAATAAAAATAATACGCCGATAAATGAAAGTATCAATACTCCGCCTTCAGAGGAAATTACCAATGTTCCTTTAGAGGAAGAAATTCCTGTTTCTTCGGATGATAAATCCGTAACGGAATTTGATATTAAGTCAATCAGTGTCGACATAAATGCAAAAGAATATTTTCAGAAAAATGGTATTAATAGCATAGAAGATGCTTTCAATATTGCCAATATACTGCATGCAAACAAGAGTGTCAGAGAAGCTGCTGTTATCTATGGCCTTGGTTTCAGACTTCACTCAAAAGAACCAAATAAATATCCGCTTGCTCAGACTTTTTTACAAAAACGGCTTCTTTGTTTGCTTAAAGCGGGGGTAGAGCCTCCCAGGCATGAAATTGATCTGCTGCGAGGGTATAATATTCCGTATGCAAATTATATTGAAGGTATTGCCCTCGCATGGAGAGAGAATAAGGGCGAGGAAGCTCTGAAGCATATGAAAAATGCTTATGAAGAGTTTCATACCGGTGAAGAGATTGACAGACTTTATTTCGAGATTGTTCTGAAGTCTGCACCGCAGCTGCTCGACCCTACTCCGGAGGCAGAGAGAAAAGAAAAAATTCCTAATAACCTTTTCATGTACTGGGATAAAAGCCCACCTCCTGAAGTTCTTGATAATTTCGCAATTCATAAAAATATGAAGCAGTTTAATCTTCGTATTTTTGATAAAGAAGAAGCTACTGAGTGGTTATATTCAAACTATGGTGTTGAAGCCCGCTCGATCTTTCTTAATGCCCGCAATTCTGCTGAAGCCGCGGATATACTGCGAGTGCATGTAACGCAGCTGTATGGTGGCTGGTGGATGAATGCAGATCATCGCATCAGAGATGAAGCTGCAGCAGATTTTATGACATCTCAGGATGCTTCTGATGTTTTCTTTGTAACTGGTAATAATGTTATTCATACTGATTGTTATGGTACAATGCCCGGAAGTATGATCGGAGAGGATTGCCTCCTTTCTTTTTACAGAAACTGCTATTTACACCCTGTAATGTTTACAGCTTACAAAACAGGATCCGGGGTTTTTAATCGGGCTGTTAATCGTCGTATCTGGCGTAAAATACAGGGTTTTAACATTAAAGGGACGTTGAAAATTTATGATGAAGCAGCATTTGATAAAGTAATTTATAAATTTCCTTTATGGTAAGCGGTTTCATTATAGTGAGGTTTATATCATGAAGTTCTTCGACCTCTCTTCTGGCAAAAAAACTGTTACCTGTGGCATTTCAGAGTTTCGTGAGGTAAGACCCGGCGAGCGTGTGCAGGGGCCTTTTAAGGTGTGGGAGCTGACGGATAGTCGTGGATGGGTTCATGATTATCACTGGAAAAAACCATCATCTCTTCTGAAACCTGTAGGATTCTATGAGATAGATGATCTGATAGTTACGCAGCCTGGGGGCACAATAGTAAGCACTCATTTTGGTTTTAATTGTGCGACCGGCCTTGATACGCAGAGAAGTATACCAGAGCACCAGAGTTATTTTTCGGGTTCGCCAAAAAATAAAATTATTATTGAGGCGGATGTGATCGCAGGAGATGGTGTTGCTTTTAATGTCTGGGGGCACTGGCTTGTTGATTATCTGCCTCGTTATGGTGTGATTAAAAGCGCGTTGGGGGAACGTTTTTCAGATCTTAAAATTCTCCTGCCTTCTTATACACCTGAGTGGATTTATCACACCCTTATTGTGACGTGTGGTGTTAAACGAGAGAATATTATTACCTATAACCCTGACACAGATATTGTACTGTGTAAAAAGGCTATTCTGCCATCATATTGCTATACGAGGGAATTTTCTTTTCATAGTTTTGTCAGAGAGTTTTATAATGGCATCACCCGGCCATTCACTCCGACAGAAAAAACACGTAAAATTCTGGTTTCCCGGGGAGATTTTTCACACAGTAACCGTCAGTTTGTTCAGCGTGCTGCTTTTGAAGCCAGTGCAGTACAGCGCGGTTATGAAATTATACGTCCTGAGGAGCTTTCTTTAGAAGAGCAGGTTAAAGTTTTTTCTGAAGCTGCCATTATTATTGGTGAGCACGGTTCGGGTATGCATAATGCCTTGTTTGCAGGTAAGGGAACTGTTGTCGGGTGCCTGGGTTTCTGGAACGCTGTGCAGCTCCACATTGGCTACCTGATGGAACATCATAATGTTTATCTGACCAAAGGCTGCCAGTGGCCCACACCAGATCGTAATGAATTCTGGATTGATTGCTCAGATGATGATCTGATGTCGTTTCTTGATAAAACAGAGGCCATAGCATCAGAAGAGGCTGCATCAGCCTAAGTCTGGTATATAATTTTAAAAAAGCCCTTATAAAAAAGGGCTTTTTAATTATGTGGTAGCAGGACTTACGATTTAAGCCAGGGAGCGACAGGCAGGTTTTTACTGTGCAGAAACTCAGGGTTGAACAGTTTTGACTGGTAGCGTGCACCGCTGTCACACAGAATAGTTACAATACGATGGCCCGGGCCAAGCTTGCGTGCTGTACGAATGGCGGCGGCAACATTAATGCCTGACGATCCTCCAACCGACAGCCCCTCATCAATCAGCAGACTATAAATAATGTCCAGTGCTTCAGTGTCAGGAATACGCTCTGCATCATCAATTGGCGCTCCTTCCAGGTTGCCGGTCACGCGGGACTGGCCAATCCCTTCAGTGATGGATGAGCCACTGGCTGACAGGTCATTATTTTTAACCCAGCCGTAAAGACCAGAGCCTTCCGGATCTGCCAGAACAATATGAGGTAATTTTCGACCTGCTTGTTTTGCTGCGTCATGCAGCCCCATAGCTGTACCGGCTAATGTACCCCCGGTGCCGCATGCGCATGTAAATGCGTCAACATTGCCGTTAAGCTGGTGCCAGATTTCAGGAGCTGTTGTCTGACGATGTCCTTCACGGTTTGCCAGGTTGTCAAACTGGTTGGCCCACACATGTCCTTCTTCTTCCGCCAGACGGCGTGAGACATGCACATAATTCCCCGGATCTTTATAGGGTTTAGCTGGTACCAGACGCAGATCAGCGCCGATCATGCGCAAAAAATCAATTTTTTCGCGACTTTGCGTTTCGGGCATAATAATAATGCTGCGGTAACCGCGTGCGTTAGCAACCAGGGTCAGGCCAATACCGGTATTCCCGGCCGTTCCTTCAACTAATGTCCCCCCGGGTTTAAGCAGGCCACGTGCTTCAGCGTCTTCTATAATCGCCAGTCCGGCACGATCTTTGACTGAGCCGCCAGGGTTCATAAATTCGGCTTTACCATAAATTTCACAGCCGGTGAGTTCAGATGCTTTGCGCAGGCGGATCAGAGGTGTGCCACCAATAGCACCAGGCATGGAGAAGGAAGGGTTGCTCCAGCCCGGCAGAGAGGAATGTGCGCTTTCAGTCATCTGGTTACACCTTAATAGAGTTCCGACGAAGTCATAGGTAGGGTCGCGAGCAGGTGACTTCAACAGAAAACTGCAAAAGTCAGTTTGTGTTACCTGCCAGCATCCGGTTCTGCTTCAGCGTCATACAGCACTTCCAGTACAACACACCACGGGTAGCGCTCATCATAGCTTTTTCCTGATGGTGCGGCTATGTGCCCCTCAGTATCTGTTGGTACATGAGTCAGCGCAACGCTGTCGTCGATATTGCCACTGATTGTGCTCAGCTGATGGCCAAAAGGCTGCCCCTGCTGGTTGGTGGCGACAACGTAACCACAATGGGCGGGGAAACCATAAGAGGTTGGCAGGCTGGAGTAGCGAATGAGAGATTTTGCTTTGCCTCGTGCGACACATACCAGGTCACCAGGTTTGGGAGCATAACGCGCTGGGTCCTGTGCCCGTAAAACAGGTGACTGCCCCGAAGCTGCGGCATTAATATAGGTGGCGTGGTTAGGCGAGTAGGGAAAGCGGTTATTTGCCCCGGCAATACGCATTACATAGGAGATAAAGGCTGCTGACCAGGCATAGTCGCCATCATGCACAAAGTCTGTCATTCGGCCGCTGGCATCGTGTTTGCCGGTCCATGCTGTTTCTGTTGAGTCAGGGTCAATACCCACCCACCAGTATTCGCCAACGCGTTGCCACAGGCCGGGGGTGCGTTCGGGCTTTAGTGAGGCATTTTGTGGTTCAGGGCGTGTAGTCGGGTCATCATCATTGACCGGGCTGCCAAACATGCGCCATTCGCGTAAAGCGATAGCGACGACATCCTGGCGGTTAAAAGGCTCAAAATTGTGCGTCGCAAAATCTGGCACATGAGGGTTGTAGCTGTAAGATGATCCTGCCCCGGCGGTTGTGGCAGAGTGCTCCTGATCTGGCCGACTGGCACAATTTGTCAGAAACAGGGGTACCAGCAGGGCTATGGCAGAGAGAGCACGTGACATCTTGTCTCCAGACAGACACAGTGATTTGGGCAACATTGCAATATCAGATTGTATTGCAAACAGGAAAAATGAACATCTGAGCTGAGCATAGGCTGCTCAGAACCATGGGAAAAGAGGGGGATGAAGATTCTTTACCTGTTGTAAAAAAAGACCTCTGCAGTGTCGCGCAGAGGTCTCATTCCTTAGTTAGTTTTCAGGAAACAGAGCACGTAGCCCTTCCGTTGTTGCCGGGCAGCAGCCCCGTTCGGTAATCAGGCCGGTAACCAGTCGGGCTGGTGTGACATCAAAGGCAGGGTTAGCAGCTTTGCTGCCGTCCGGGACCAGTTGCACAGAGGTTATTTCACCTTTGGCTGTACGTCCTGCAATATGTGTCACCTCACTGGCTGAGCGCTCTTCGATAGGAATTTCTTTCACACCGTCAGAAACGGTCCAGTCAATGGTGGTGGAGGGCAGGGCAACCCAGAAAGGTACATTGTTGTCTCTGGCGGCCAGTGCTTTGAGGTATGTGCCAATTTTGTTGGCAACATCGCCCGTGCGGGTAACACGATCTGTTCCTACAATAACAAGATCCACCTGCCCGTGCTGCATCAGGTGCCCGCCTGCGTTGTCGGCAATAACGGTATGCGGTACGCCATGGCCACCAAGTTCCCATGCTGTCAGAGCAGCGCCCTGGTTACGCGGGCGGGTTTCGTCAACCCAGACATGCACCTTCAGTCCCTCGTCATGCGCCATGTAGATGGGGGCAAGAGCTGTGCCCCAGTCAACGGTTGCTATCCAGCCGGCATTGCAGTGGGTAAGAATGTTAACCGGTGACTGGTTTTTACGTTTGCTGGCAATGTCACGTATCAGTTCCAGGCCATGGCGCCCGATTGATTCGTTCTGGGCTACATCTTCATCACAGATTTTTCCGGCTTCTGCATAAGCAGCTTTTACGCGTTCTTGCTCTGGAAGAGGGCGCAGATGTGTCAGAAGCCGGTCAATGGCCCAGCGCAGGTTAATGGCGGTGGGGCGTGTGGCCGCGAGCATAGCCGCCTGTGTTTCCAGAGCATGGTCTGATGCGTTATTGCGCAAAGCAAGAGCCAGGCCATAAGCGGCGACTGCGCCAATCAGCGGTGCACCTCTGACCTGCATGCTGCGTATTGCATGCGCAACATCATCAGGTGTTGTCAGTCGCAGGATGTTTCGTGAAAAAGGAAAAAGAGTCTGATCAAAAATGTTTACTGACCACCCATCTTCCTCATTGATCCAGACGCTTCTGTAAGAGACACCATCAATTTTCATTGTCATAGCTTTCGAGTGAATATTTGCATATAGCATCGCAATTTCAGGTTATTCTGAAAAGCATTTTACAGCCTGACTGTCAGCTTATTTTTGTTTGTGACGCTGAGGGTCATAATCTGGAACATTCTTAATGTCTGAAAGATAAAAGTATTTTTTGCAATTTTCCTGATATTTGTTATGTAGGGGAAGTAAACCGGGTTCATTATGAACTCCGGAGTGCGTTATGTACATTGCTGTATATTCGTCATATTTTAAAACATGCTGATGTTTTTTATAATTTAAAAAAGAGAGGGTTTCATGAGCGGCAGAGAAAAACGTAAAGTTACAACGCGTGCGAAAGCAACACCGGTAAAGAAAACAACGTCTTCTCGTCGTAGTCGTGTTGTGGAGGCAGTAGCAGAGGAGGATATTTCTTCTCAGCGTCCATCACGTCGTGCAACTGTTAAAAAAGTAGCAGCCGCTAAAGCTGAGGCACCTGTTAAGACAAAAACTTCTAAAAAAGTTGCACCGGCAAAAAGTGCAGCGCCGGCTCCGGTTAAAAGCAGCAGGGCTGCGCCGGTGAAGAAAAAAGCAGCTGCGCGGGTTGCAGCTCCTGTGGTGAAGGAGGAAGTTGTCGCGCCTGTGGTTGTGAAGAAGAAAAGAGTGGCAAAGGCAAAGCCTGAGGTTGCTGCTCCTGTACCGGCAGCGCGTGGCCGGGCAGCTGCCACGACCAAAAAAGTAACAAAGACAGTCAAAATTATTGAGCCGGTTGTTGAAAAGCCCAAAGCGGTAAAGAAAAAAGTGGTTCAGGCTGAAGAGACCAGAGTTCGTCTGTCAGCTGTAGAAAAGCTGCGTATTGTCCAGGAAACACGGCGCCGTAAGCGTTATGAACGCCTGGCCGCTGAAGCTGCCGCTGAAGCCGAAAAAGCCAGTGCAGCTAAGACATCACGCAGCCGTAAGGTTGCGTCTAAACCTGCTGCCAGAGCAAAGACGAAAACAACCCGCAGTCGTAAAGCGTAAAATTTCTTTATAGTTTTTGTGTTTCCAGGGGGCGTCATTTTTTTTCGGCGCACCCTGAACACAGCCCCTCAATTTCTATAAAAGCATTTTGTGCGATAAAGCCCCGGGGCTGGCATGATTGTTTTATGGCTTCAAGAATATGTGGTGTGCTGATCTCTGACGTGCTTTTGCATTCGCGGCAGATCAGAAACTGCGCTGTATGTAAATGAGGCGTGTCATCTTTATATTTTTGTGAGCAGTCGTCTGTATGATGCGCATGCAGCAGATGCACACAGGGTACAAAAGCAGAAAGACGCTCAATACGGTGAATGAGACCGTGTTCAAGCAGAAATTCTAAAGCACGGTAGACCGTTGGCGGGGCTGGCTTACGTTCTGGTGTTTTAATTTGCTCAAGCAGATCATATGCCCCAACAGGCTTGCCTGCGCTGAGAATAAGGCTAAGAATTTCTCTGCGTTGTGGTGTAAGGCGACTGCCATTGCGGGCACAAAGTGCTGCGGCTTTATCGAGTAATTCTTCTACAGGTGTTGTTATCTCGCTCTGACAGTCAGATGAGCAGGATGTGTGGCCGGGCATGATGCAGGGTGTCCCTTATCGTTTTTGACTGATGTCAGAGCTTATAAAGCAGATATGTGTAACAGGCGATTCAGTTCAGCATATGAAGCGTTTTGTCTTGTTTACAAGATATGTTATAATATCACATTCTCTGAGTGATGCCGTTTAGTAAGCAGTCACTGTATATAAGGGCCGGAATAGCCGGGGCAGGGTAGTTTTATGCGGTTTTTGTCACTGACGGTGCTTGGCTTAACCGTATGGAGTTTTCTGCCATCTATGGTTTTGGCTTCTGTGCAGGATAAGCCTTCTGTTGTTGCAGCTGAAAATATGTGGGCTGATCTGGCTGCCCAGATTACCGGCCCTGATATGACAGTGACCTCTGTTCTGTCGCGACCTGTGTCAGACCCGCATCTTTATGAGCCTGGCCCGGCAGAAGGGCGTATGGTGAGTGACGCCACTCTCGTTATCGCCAATGGTGCCGGATACGATGCATGGATGGAGCGCCTTGCCCGTACACGTTCTCCCGCTGCATTCCCTGTGCTGCGTGTGCAGGATGTGGCTGACTGGCATGAGGGGGATAATGTTCATTTATGGTATAATATCAGTGCAGTTGAGGCCTTCATAAAGGCTTTTGTCGCGGCGTGTCAGAAGGCTGATCCGTCACATGCTTCGGCTTATGCTGTACGGGGGCAGAGGCTGCAGGCAGCAGTGGATCAGGTTAAAAATGTAATAGCTACAGCACGTTCTGAAGTGTCCGGGCAGCCTGTTGCAGCGACTGAACAGGTTTTTACGCCTCTGGCTGATCGTATGGGCCTCAGGATGAAACGGCAGGGTTTTCAGCTTGCAGTGATGAATGATGTCGAGCCGGCACCATCCGAAGTGGCGATGTTTGAAGATGATATCAGGCAACATCGGATTAACCTGCTTATTTATAATTCCCAGGTTAATCGTCCTTCAGTTGAACGTCTGGTCGCAATGGCAAAGCAGGAGGGAGTGCCGGTTCTGGCTGTGTCCGAAACAATGCCACAGGGTTTACACTGGCAACAATGGGTGAGTGATACAGTGGAGCAGGCTGCCGGCTTGCTTGAGGTAAAAAAGTGACGATACCTGCACTTGAGTTTTCACACGTGACACTTTCACGCGGTGGTCACGATGTTTTGCGGGATGTCAGCTTTAAAATTCCCCAGGGGAGTTTTGTTGGCGTTCTTGGTGCTAATGGTGCGGGAAAAACAACTCTGTTTCGTGGTATTCTGGGGCTTGAGGCACCAGGAGCCGGCACGATATTGTTTGAAGGTCGCAAGGTTCGCCGTGGTAATTCTGCTGCCGGCTATATGCCCCAGATGAGAAACATGCCGGGGGGACAGCTGAGTGGTCTGAGTATGGTCGAGGCGGCTTACCGCGGGCAGGTGCCCGGGCTGCCATGGGGAGGGCGCAAGAGGCGCGCTGCCGCCGAGGCTGCTCTGGCGGCGGTTGATGCTCTTTCTCTCGCTCATCGTCCAGTTGCTACTCTTTCTGGCGGGCAGCGTCAGCGCCTGCTTCTGGCGCAGGTGTTGCTTGATGATCCGTCCCTCCTGCTGCTTGATGAGCCGATGGCCAGCCTTGATCCGGCCAGAATGTCTGACACAGTCACACGTATCCACACTCTCGCCCGCAAGCGTAATATGACCGTGTTGCTGTCAGCACATGATATTAATCCGCTTCTTGGGTTTATGGATTACGTTTTATACCTGGCCGGAGGCAAAGCCTTACTTGGGCCGGTGCGTGAGGTTATTACGTCAGAGACCCTGACGGCACTTTATGGTGCACCGGTTGAAGTGCTTAAGGTTGGTCAGCGTTTATTTGTTGTTGCTGAAGGAGGCGGTGGCCTTTTTCAGTCTCATGATTGTACAGGGCATCACCATAATGCTTCATTATGAGTTTATGCAGATTGCATTTCTGGCGGCCTTTCTGGTGGCTATGGTGTGCGGGCCTGTGGGCTGGTTTCTGGTGTTACGTGGGCAGACTTTTGCCAGTCATGCACTCTCTCATGTTGGTTTTGCCGGCGCGACCGGTGCTCTGCTGCTTGGTTTGTCGCCTTTAGCAGGCATGGCTGGTGGAACGCTCGCCGGTGGCTTGCTTATGGGGCTTGCCGGTGAGCGTATTGCCGGGCGAGATGTTGTGATCGGGCTGGTTCTCTCGCTTGCTCTGGGGCTGGGTGCCTTGTTTCTGCACTTTTTTACACATGCAGCAGGCGCATCCGCGGCTTTGCTTTTTGGTGATATTTTTGGTGTGAGCTGGTCTGTACTCACCTGGCTCGCAGCTTTAAGCATGTTGAGTCTGGCTGTCCTGGGCTTCTTGTCGCGTCCGCTTTTATTTGCGACGCTTCAGCCTGAGCTGGCAGAAGCCAGGGGTGTTAACCTGCGTGTAATGGGCATTTTGTTTTTGATGCTCGTGGCTATTACAACGGCTGAGTGCGCTCAGGTAACCGGCATATTACTTGTCTTTACGTTGATGGTCGCACCGGCGGCAGCTGTTCTTCGTCTTGGCCTGCCACCATTCGCAGGCTTGCTCTGTTCTGCCTTTCTGGCTGTTACGGAAGCCTGGGCAGGGCTGGTGCTTTCCTGGTATACGAATGCACCCGTGTCATTCTGGATTGCCCTGATGGGAGGGGTGTTCTTTGTTACGGCCGAGACCGTTATGCGCGTGGTTCGCAGGGCATAATGTCGCCTGAAATCTGATCGTTATTGCGGTATAGACCAGCAGATCCAGCTGCCTAATGCCAGAAAAATTGCGATGAATATATGAATAATGATAAGCGCTTTTACTGTAATGACAGGCACATCCTGGCTTGGAGATTTATTGTCGGGTTGCTGAGCCATCTTTTTTCCTTAAAGGGTGTCCGGGCAGGTTATGAAACCGGAGTATGTAGCAGCGGGTGATGATTACGGTTGAAATAAACCAGCCCTGCGGCTTTTTCATGAATGGTCAGAGCCTGCACTGTATAAATACATACACTATGTATGCTGACTTCTACAACACGCTGAAGAAGACAGTCAAAAAAGTTCAGGCCGCGTTCGGGACAGGTGCGTTTGTGGTCAAAGCTGCGTGTATTTGATAGTTGCTGTTGACACCGGCCCGTAAAATAGGTGGCATATTTGTATATTGCATACTGCTGAAGAAGTGCTGTCCGTAACATTGCAGAGTTATCCGTCATGATAACATTAACGGCAGCATCAGGGCGCGACATAGCAGTGTGGCAGGAGTGACTTTGAGGGAATATTTATCCTCCTCTGGTATAGTATTCGGGTGTTTTGCGTGTAGGAATAAAGAAGGAAAGCAATGACAGAAACGCATCTTTCTCTCACCCCGGTGGTGCTTACACAGCAAAAAGGTCACCTTGGCCGCATCATTCTTAACCGCCCCCGCCAGCTTAATGCTGTTGATTATGAGATGGCCTGCGGTATTGGTCGCGTGCTTGATGCCTGGGAACAGGATCTTTCGGTTCGTGTTATAGTTTTACAGGGTGTTGAAGCCCGCGCTTTTTGCGCCGGTGGAGACCTGAAAGCGATTTATGCTCATATTGCCCGGGGTGAGACGGCAGAGATCTATCAGAAAATGCTGGCAACCTATGCTGTGATGAGGCGCATTGCTGCGTTTTCCAGGCCGGTTGTATCGCTCATGGATGGTATTGCCATGGGGGGTGGTATTGGTCTGGGTGGTCATGCTGCTTATCGCGTTGTTACAGAGCGTTCTGTGCTGGCGATGCCGGAAACGGGAATAGGTTTAACGCCTGATGCCGGCGGATCATGGATTCTTTCCCGCGCGCCCGGTTTTTTTGGTCTGCGTCTTGCTGTGACAGGTGGAGTGATGACCCCTCAGCAGGCTGTGACCGGTGGTTTTGCTGATTACCTGATGCAGTCTGACACTCTGCCTGCTCTTGTGTCAGAACTTGAGCATCGTATGCCTGAAGATGTTTTTGCTGCTGTGCCGCATGTTGTGCCTGCCAGAGCATCAGAGCTGGATGTCTGTTTTGACGCCCCTGACCTGCCATCAGCTTTAGAAAAGCTTGCCTGCATATCGGGGGAGGAGGCGCAGAAAGACCGCGATCTGATTGCACGGGCCTGTCCGTTCTCATTATGTCTGTCGTGGGAAGCCTGGCACCGGGCCAGAACACTGCCTGCGCTGGCGGATGCTTTCTCTCAGGAGGAGTGTCTTGTCGGGCATCTCCTCAGGCGTCACGATTTTTCAGAAGGTGTGAGGAGCAGGTTGATTGATCGTGACAATACTCCGCGCTGGTCTCCGTCTGTGCTGGACGCTGTGAATGATGAAGAGATCATGCAATGTTTTGAAGCACTGCATGAGTGAGCGACAGGTATAAAATTTTATTCTTTTTTTGCGGAGGGACGAAGAAAGGCTTTCCAGAGTTCGTATTCATCACTGAGTTCGGGCGAAGGGCATCTCCATTCCGATTTGCCATATAAGTGGTAGTGTTTTTTGCCTGAAATGATTTCCCCAAGACGTACCGAGACAGCGACGTCAGGGTTTTGTCGCAGGTACCAGTCTTCAGAAAATTTATACGAGCCGCCCTCGCGCTCCTCCCAGTACCCTGCATTGAGAAAATGTGTCAGGCCGGAATCTATAGCGCCTCTGTTTACAGCTTCGGCTACATCCGGGTTTGTTTTCAGATATTGTGCTTCATTAAAAGGTTGCTGCATCATGTAAGTATGAAGCAGAAATATAAAAAGATCTTTGGGGACAGAAATTATCTCTTTTTGTGTTGATAAAGGGTTTTCACCAAGAATTTGTATAAGTAGAGAAGAGGGTATCATGAAAATCGCCAGGTTATATATTTATTAAAATAATATTTATCTAATGAGGGTTATTATTTAATTTTTATTATTAAAAGTAAAGAAGAAGATAATTATAAGATGAAAAAAGATCTGTCTTCTGTGAAGACGGTTGATTTGAAAGCAGCCGCCGGGCAAACTCTGGCAGAGCTCTTCTCTCCCGCATTTTTTCAGCCTTCTCCCGCCGTACAAAACCTGCATCTTGTGCCGGATGATGTTTTACAGGCTATGCATGCCGGGTGGCATACAGGGCAGCATATGCCCCGCCCTTTTATTATACGCCGTCTTTCAGATGTTTATGTGACTGAAGAGGGGCTGGTTTTTACCCGCGATAATGAGCTGATTATACAAACAATAGCGCAGCATAGTGCGGCAGAGTGTCAGCGAGCGTATGAGCGTGTTCTGTCAAAAACCGAGAGTGTGCCGGAAGAAAAACCCAGCCTGCTTTTGCGAAAGCGGGGAGATCATAATTATGGTCACTGGCTGGTTGAACTTTTGCCCAGGCTCTGGCGGGCTGAGCGGGTGGGGTCTTACAGCTGTCTGGTGGTGCCGCAGGTATCAGGCGCAATGCAGGCAGTAATACGTGATTCTGTCGCCCTCTCTTCACCACGGTATTATCAGTATCTGTCTCTTGGAAATGATGAGGTTCGTTATTTCAGAACTCTTACACTGGTTGAGGGGCTGACAGATCACGGTGTGTATATGTCTCCTCTTTGCTTTGAGCGTAATGAGCAAATGAGTGCGGCAATGTTCTCTGGTTCTCCACTCAGATTATATATTGCTCGTCCCGGTAGCCGACGCAGCCTTGCTCATGAAGAGCAGATACAGGCTCTTCTGATACGCTATGGCTTTATAACGGTTGACCCCGCAGCTTTAACATTGCTTGAGCAGATTAAGCTTTTCCGGAATGCCGCCTGTGTTGTGGGGGTGATGGGAGCAGGCATGAGCAGCATAGTATTTTGTGCGGCCGGGACAAAGGTTGGCATTTTAGCACCTGCGACTATGCCAGATACATTTTATGCTTTTATTGCAGGTATTCGTGGCCTGACATATCAGGAAATACGCGGTGAGACGGAGCCCCCCTCAACGACCTGGGATGTTCCGTTTGTCATTTTGCCCGAGCAGCTTGAAGCCCTGCTCAGGCAGTGGGCATTATAGCGCTGACTTACTTCAGTGGCAGGTGAGACTGGCGATGAAAAACGAGCAGAGGTTCTTTTGCCTGATTACTCAGGGTCAGTATTTCACCCTGTGAACTGATTTCCCAGTTTTTTACAGTTTCCAGGCTATGCAAAAAAGCTCTCTCGCGCTGGGTTACTGTGCTGTCAGCACAGGCCATTTTTGTGCTTGCGACTGCAGAAAATGCTATTGTTTGACCCGTGGCCGTATAGCGGCCTTTTATGGTGTTACAGACTGTTGATCCGCTTACAGCACCGTCTCCATGCAGGTCCAGAGTTGGTGTGATGGTGCCGTCACGCAGTGAGGTCTGGCCAATTTTATCGGTGTGCCATGAACCTTTAAGAGTATGGGGTAAGGGCTGTGTCACTTCTCTGCGCAGTATGATCGTGATGTCTTTACTGGTTTTTAAACTGACCGGAGCTGGTGAGGGTGTTTTAAACCAGGGCTGTCCATCAACAAAAATAACGGCAGATAAAGCGTAGGTGTGTCCAGGCTTAAAAAGGTTGCGGTTTATACTCAGATGAAATGGTACCGGTACCTGCTGGTTAATATCCATGCTGTCAGTTGAGATGACAGCCGGCGCCTTTGAAATTGTGCTGACATCAAGCAGGCGAACCTCAGCCCGGGCTGCAGGTAGCAATATGCGTTCACGGTAGATCAGGTTTCCCTGCAGTGTCAGAGGGGTTGTCTGAGCCTGTGCCCGGGATGACTGAAAGCCACAACTAAGAAGCAGGGCAGACAGGGCAAGTGTTGTACGACGACGAAGCAACAGCAAAGACATCAGAACTCTCCGGGTGATACAGGATCAGATGTTATATGAAACGCAGTTCTCTCAGTGGTGGTTTTGTTTTTCTTTTGTGTTGATAAAATGCGTGATCAGGCTGGTCAGGCCGATCGCCAGGAGTGCCCCCTTTAACCCTGCAAGAAGGCTTGAGGGTATATAGAATGACAGAGGGCTGTCAGCGCGTCTTGTTTTACTGTCAAAGTCGCCATGTGCACCCATAATGCCCGCAGGTGAGGTATAGAGGTTGTCTGCTGCGTGGTCAGGTGCATAGACTTTACTCAACTGTGCTTTGTACCCTTTTTGTGCCAGTTTTTTGATGCTGTAACCGGTACCGGTAATTTTATGCAAAAATGACAGGATTGCTTCAGGACCGACCGATATTGTGTCGCTGGTTGTAAAAGCAGCGCGGCAAATAGCTTCGGCAGCGACTTCAGGCTCATAGACTGGCCCTGCAGGGCGAAGTGTCTGGCCTGTTGTGTTACGTGTCCACCGGTAGCGCGGTGTATTGATTGCAGGCAGATCAACAGTCACTACACGAATGGCATCAGCATCGTGAAGCAGTTCAGCGCGCAGGCTGTTACAGAAAGCACGAAGAGCCGCCCGGGCGCCATTCTCAGCAGCCTGAAGCGGCATGTCACGTAAAGACGGGGCCAGATCGAGGTTAATAATAACTCCCTGGCTGCGTCGGCGCATATGCTCCAGTGCAGCGAGGGTGCCATTGACGCTACCCATATATGTGACGTCCGTTGCGCGCTGAATGTCCTGTGCGCAGAGTGATGTGACCTGCCCGATAACTGTTGCACCGGCACAGTTCACCCAGACGGCAATCGGGCCAAGTTCGTTTTCGATCTGCTCAGCAGCCTGACGTAAGGCCTCAGAGCTGGTCACATCAAGGGCAAAGGTCATCGTTTTAATGGCGTGCTCATGCAGGTCTTGTACGGCTTCAGCCAGTCGTTCTTCATTGCGTCCGATCAGCGCAATGTCAAAGCCGGCTCGTCCCAGAGCCCGGGCGGCAGCACGACCAATGCCTGTACCGGCACCAGTGATAACAGCGATCTGAGAGGGCATAATGAAGCTCCTGCAATAAAGCGGCATCAGAGAATAGGGAGTCTTGTGTGCCTTTTCCTGCGTTTTACTGCAAGAGCTGAGCCCGGATACGTTCTTTTCTGTTACAGGTAATGTAAGAGAAGGAAGCCGCTGATAAAGACAATGGCTGCAGCACCCATGACCAGAGGCAGGCGGGTTTCGATAAATTTTTCAATGGAGGGGCCAAACTGTTTCAGCAGGCCTGCGACCAGAAAAAAACGTAGCCCGCGTGTCACCGTACAGGCGACAATAAATGGCAGTAATGCAAAATGCGCCATACCGCTGGCAATAGTAACCAGCTTGAAGGGAATGGGTGTGAGTCCTTTGAGCAGAATAAACCAGACACCCCACTGACGAAATTTCTCCTGCAGCGAGATCAGTGTGTGTTCAGCATGGTAAAAATGCACAATAGGGCGTGCTATGAGGTCAAGCAGCATGGCCCCGATCAGCCACCCCAGTAAGGCCCCGAATACGCTGAACACAGTGCAGATAAAGGCATAACGCCAGGCATATTCACGGCGTGCCAGCACCATAGGTATCAGCAGAGTTTCGGGAGGGAGGGGGAAAAAGCTGGCTTCGCAGAATGTCAGAAAAGCCAGCCATGCAGGTGCATGAGGGCTCGCGGCGTGGGCACAAACACGGGTGTACAGACGCTGAAACCATGATGGCCGGGAATGAGAGGAGGCATTTTGCATGATGCTGAGCAATGCCACGTCCAACTACCAGAGGCCAGAGTTATTTAGTTGTAAATTCTTTTCGGGACGTATCACGGAGGGCGGTTAACCAGCACAAACAGATTAACCGCCTTTCGTCACTTAATAATTTTTAGCTGGCTATTCAGACATCATGGTCAGATGCCATGGCAGGTTCGGGGCACGGCCAGGCTCAAGCCATAAAGGCGTTGCATTGGGCAGCCTGACATTGGCCGGCAGGTGCATGGCAGCGCGCAGAGCCCTGAATACGGCACCATGGCCAACGATCAGCGGTACACCGCCACCATGAGTGGCGCGGTTTACGGCTCGTACGGCCCGTTCGCGCAGGTCAGAAAATTTTTCTGCACCATCAGGCGTATATTCGCCTGCAATCCAGCTGTCGTACCAGTCTCCCATCGGCTGGCCTTCCTGCTCACCAAAGCAGACCTCCTGCAGGTGTTCATCTGTGGTGACAGGCATTGGCTTTAAACCCCGTTCAATCAGCCCGTCACGCACGGTGACGGCCGTCTGAAAAGCACGGTCAAGCGGAGAGCTGACAATATGGGTGAAGGGCACGTGTTTCTTAAGCCCGCCCAGAACCAGCTCAACGGCAGCCTGTGCCTGCGCGGCACCCGTGATATTCAGGGGAATGTTGGTTCGTCCCTGAGAGAGGCCATCACGATTCCAGTCAGTCTGGCCATGACGCAGGTACCAGTATGAGCGTAATTCAAGTAAGGGCATAGATCCTCAGTCGAAAAGAGACGAGACAGAGCTTTCGTCAGCCACAGCACGCATAGCGCGGGCGAGCAGACCAGCAATAGTAACCTGACGGATATTTGGCGCGGCTGCAACTGCTTCTGTTTCTCTGATGCTGTCGGTGAGCGTCAGCATTTCAATGCAGGAGTTTGCAATACGTTCAACAGCATTACCTGTCAGGACACCATGCGTTACATAAGCACCAACTGAGGCGGCCCCATTATTGGCAATAGCCTGTGCTGCGTTGCACAGTGAGCCACCGCTATCAACAATATCATCGACCAGCAGGCAATGGCGGCCGCGTACATCACCAATAACATTCATGACCTCAGAGACACCCGCACGTTCACGGCGTTTATCGATAATGGCGAGATCTGTGTTCAGTCGCTGGGCCAGCTGACGGGCGCGCACCACACCGCCGACATCAGGGGAGACAATCATCAGGTCGCGTTTACCGTAGCGGTCCAGAATATCGCGTACAAAGAGAGGCGCGGCATAAAGGTTATCAACCGGAATATCAAAGAAGCCCTGAATCTGCATAGCGTGGAGGTCAAGGGTCAGAATACGGCTGGCACCGGCTTCAACCAGAAGGTTGGCAACAAGCTTGGCACTGATAGGGGTGCGGGGGCCTGATTTGCGGTCCTGACGGGCATAACCGAAATAGGGGATGACTGCTGTGATACGACGGGCCGAGCCACGACGCAGCGCATCGAGCATGACCAGGAGTTCCATCAGGTTATCATTGGTGGGTGTACATGTGCTCTGGATAACAAAGACATCCTCGCCACGCACATTTTCATGGATCTCTACAAAGACTTCCATGTCAGCAAAACGCCGCACAGTGACATTGCAAAGGGGCAGGCTGAGTTCTTTTGCGACGGCTTCAGCCAGCGGGAGGTTGCTGTTACAGGCGACAATCTTCATGATGGTGATGGTTCCCTGCTCTTTTCGGGTGAGCTTTAAACAGGCGGTGAGACGGGCCGGTCTTTAGCAACCACAGCGCCGGTTGTCATCTATAAGGTCAAAAAAATAGCAACAAAATCTGTAAGGCGGCACGTGTGCCCTTGCGTCATAATCAAGGGTTCTCTAACGACTGGTCACATCATGAGTATTGCGCCACCTGTTTTCCCCGCCGCTTTTTTTGCCCGAGTCTGTAACCGGCACTGAGCCTGTTCAGCATCCTGCTTTTTCGCCGGATCGGGCAATTTCTGCCCCATGCTCTGGCTCGTGCGGAGAAAAAACCTTAAAGTTGAATTTGTTATAATGGTGCCAGTAAGCACAGAAGTGGAAGAAATATGTCGAAAGACGGCCTGACATCCGGACGCAAAGCCTGTTTTACGACTGGCAGTATTATGCGGCATGTTCTGGTTATGGCAGGTACCGGGGCAATTGGTCTCATGGCTGTTTTTGCCGTTGATATGCTCAATATGGTCTATATTGCGCATCTGGGACAACCAGCGCTAACGGCAGCCATTGGTTTTGCCGGGGCTGTGATAGGCCTGCAGATTGCTGTTTCTATTGGTCTGACTATCGGAATAAGTGCCGCAACCGGGCGTCTTATTGGTGCCGGCCATCATGATGATGCCAGGGGAACAGCATCTTCAGCTCTGACTGTGACGTTGCTTTTAACGGCTTTACTCGGTGTTTTAACCGCTTTTGCTGCACATCCTCTTTTGTGCCTGCTTGGGGCGAAGGATGAGGCTCTACGTCAGGCGACGCATTATCTGTGTGTTGTCAGTCCATTTCTGCCGCTGATCTGTATGGGGATGGGCTGTTCTTCCCTCATGAGAGTGGTAGGTGATGCCAAAGGGTCCATGCATATTACGCTCGTCGGGGCGGTGATATCGGCAATCCTTGATCCGATTATGATTTTTGGGCTGCATGAGGGGCTGACCGGTGCCGCCATCAGTACGATCCTTTCAAGGCTGGCTGTGGCTGCTCTGGGCCTTAAAGGCGCATTACGGCATGATATGCTGTGCTGGCCCGTTCCGTCCCGTATTCTGGCTGATACCAGGCGCGTTGCTTCAGTGGCTATGCCTGCCATTCTTACAAATCTGGCTACACCTGTTGGCGGTGTTTACGTGACTCAGGCGATGGCGCGCTTTGGTCTGGATGCTGTTGGTGGTCAGGCCTCTATTGAGCGTACAACCCCTGTATTATTTTCTCTCGTATTTGCGCTGACAGGGTCAGTGGGGCCTATCATGGCGCAAAATATGGGAGCCGGCCTTTATCACCGTGTCAGAGAGACACTGACAGCAGCTCTGAAGCTTGTTCTGGTGAGTATTGGCGTGACGTGGGTTATTCTGGCCAGTCTGCAACATTATGTTGTCGTTATTTTTAACGCCCAGGGTGATGGGGCCATGCTTATTCACCTGTTCTGTTCGCTGACCATTGGTAGTTATTTGTTTGTTGGTATGCTGTTTGTGGCGAATGCGGCCTTTAACAATCTGGGACACCCGCTGTATTCGACGGCCTTTAACTGGGGGCGGGCAACTTTGGGTACAGTGCCTTTCGTCTGGGCCGGGCAGCATTATGGTCCTGGTGGAGTGCAGCTTGGTCAGGCTGCCGGGGTGATTATTTTTGGTACACTCGCTGTTGTGACGGCATTTCGTGTGACACGACACCTGGCAGGTTCAGTGCCTGAGCATGCTGGTGCAGGTGTTATGGCCTCTGATGTGCCGGTTATAAGTGCAGAATCTGCTATGGCTGAACTTGATGAGCTGGCAGCGCCTTTGTCGGATGAGTGTCAGTAACGGGGTGATGTTATCCCGTGCCGTTTGGATGCTTTGAGAACCAGACCTCGTCATAACATTACAAAAAATATGACAGGCAAGGGGCAGCTCTGAGAAAAAGCGAGTCTGGTGGGGGGCTACGATCTCAGGGGTGGAAGAGTATTTTCTCCCGGAGAGGGTAATGATTGTTGTGTCGCCCACAGAGAAGGGTTGTGCAAAACTATGAGCAGCTGAAGTGGCCGGGTATGTAAGGGTACTACTGTGCCATTATGTGTTTTTCTGATACGTTCAGCCTGTGCACCGATATCATATGCTATGACAGGGCGCATTGCTGTCCATATCTGTGTGAGAACATATGACCATGTTTCAGGCCAGACTGAAGGCAGAAAAAACCAGTCGATGCAGTGCTTGTTTGTCAGCTCTGTAATTTCATATTCCTGGTAGGGGCCTGTGATGGTTACTTTCCCTGTTGCCAGAAGCTCCTGGTCATTACAGCTGTAACCCACAAGAATAAAATGCACAGGGGCATTAATGGTGGCTGCCAGTTGTGCCAGATGGAGGAGCTGATAGTAGCCTTTTTCAGGCCCGATAGCCCCCATTATACCAACATGGCGGTTTTTTCCTTTTGTCCGGGGAGTGAAAGTCAGTGTTTCATTTCCGGATATTTTTTCCCAGGGGCGTATGCTCGGTTTGATATTCAGCTGCCGGCAGATGCGCTCTCCTGCATCTTTTGAAGGAGCATAATTTTTTTGTGCATTTTTTAAAATTTTATGAGTGTATTGTTTTAATATTTTTATTTTGGTGGTGTCACCGGTTGTGTCGCCCTGTGAGCTGGAATTAAAGCACGCCTGACAGCAGGTCAGCCTAGGCTCTCCGCAATAATGTGCAGAAGGTGTTGTTAATGTAATGCGCGGGCAGAACCACGAGTAATCATGAATAAAAACGTCATAGGGAATATCAAGGCTAGTAAGTTCGTAAATTTTTTTAATGCCGTGACCAATGTAGCTGTGAATTTCAATTTTTGAGCATTTAATTTTTCTCAGAAGTGCATTTAGTGCTTTGGCACTGCGTGGTAAAATCAGATTGCGATAATCATTGTTGGGAATGTCTTCCAGCTTCCATAAAGGGACACCGGATTCAGAGGTAATGGGTTTGAGTGAAAAGGGATGGATATTGTGAACCAGGTAGTGTTTTGCACGTTCGCCAATATGTTTTGATAAACCACCTGCACGGTCATGTGTGACAAGTAAAACTGATTGTGAAAATAGATTATTTTTTGAAAAAAGAGCGATGTCCATCATACGACGAAAAGGGAGAAGCGGGTCGCACCGCAGCCATGACTGTACAAGTTCATCGTAGCCAGGATGCATGGCGTTAAGAATTTTTAAATTATGCCTTATCAGATCTTTTTTTACGGAGCTGAAAGACTGTCCTTCTGCATGTCCGACATAAACACCAGGACAGGCAACGTGGCGCCAGCCTAAAGCAGCGGCGCGCCGTGAAAAATCGTTTTCTTCTCCATATCCCTGTGCAAAGGCATCATATCTGAAAAGTCCTGTTTCCTGCAGGCACTCTGCTTTTATATACATACAAAAACCATGTGCGGTTGGTACTTCCGGCACCTCGCTTTGCCAGATTTTTTCAGCCAGCTGATCAAGTTCGGCGCATTTTTTTACAGTGGGAACGGGTGTACTAATATTGATTTCGGGATAACTGAATATTGTTGCACTGTTGGATAAAGGTGTTACCGTGCCGATGTCTGAAGTTATATAGGCTGTCAACTGAAGTTTTTTAAAAAATCTTTCTGAAACAATAGTATCGCTATTGAGTAAAAGAACATCCTCATTTTTATAACGGGCTTTGAGGCCGGTATTGGCAGTGGCAGGAAAGCCCTGATTTCTCTGATGCTGAATAATAACGGTATCAGGTATAAGTTTTTGATATAAAAAGAGAAGTGAATGAATGCGTCTATCTGTAGAGGCGTCATTGACCAGAATCAGGCGGACCGAAGCCGGTTTAAATTTTTTGAGTTGCCGCAGGCAGGTTTGTGTGACGGTAAAGCCATTATAAACAGGGACGATAATGCAGGCGGGTTTTAGGTCGGCTGGTAATGTTTTCCTGGTGTTGTCAGGGGCGGTCAGGAATATAGCCGGGAAATTTCTTTCTGTTTCTAACGCATAACGATATGCCATGTTTTGAAATAATGAGAGAGAGACAGGACTACCATACAGATTTTTACCATTGTCAGTTTTTACAAATAAAAGACCCGCGTTTTTTCTTAAGGAAGGAAGAAAAAAAGAGAAATAATGCTTTTCAGAATCTTCTTTGAGAAAACTAACATCAGAGTATTTTTTTTGCGAAATTTTTATTCTTTTCAGAAGAAAATATTCTTTATCCTGCATAGATGATATCAGAAGGCTGATATCGCGTTCGGGATCAGTGTCGCAGCATACCCAGCCAGTGATATGGCAACCAGAGATTTCTGCGAAGCCTCTTACATGAAGAAATGTGGGAATGTTGAAAGTATAGCGAATATTTTTTTTATTTTTTGCTGAAACTGTAAGAATTTTTGCGCTCTTCCAGTCAGAGGGGAGGCGTATAATTATTTTATTTCTGGCTGGTTGTAGTACGAATTTATACTGATCAAGGGTAACCGTCAGGCCATTTAATTGTGAATAATCGTGGCAGTAAAGTGTTATTTTCCCTGTGAGTGAAAATGCCGTAAAAAAAATATCTGGTATATTCTTAATGATTAAAGAAAGAGTTTTTTCAAAAATCGGGTGTGAAGGAGGCGTAAACTGGCTAAGAAAATTTTTACATGCATCGTGTGCGAGAGCCCAGTGTGAAAAAAATGTATGGCTCGCAATAAGTAAAAAATGGCAGAGACTGGAGGGATATTTCTGAGCTAAAAAACCAAAGGCTTCTGATGCTGATGCCTTGTTTTGTAACAGGCGCAGACAGCCAATTATCATTGTAATGCGTGCATCACTCGGAGCAATTTTTTGAGTGTATTCACAATAAAGAAGAAGCTCTGGTGTGATATTTTTTTTTTGATAGAGATTCCACAGCAGGGTATAGTCAGTTTTTGATATAATTAAGGTTTTGTGCAGTAAATCCCCGGTAAATTGACGTAACATTCTGATAAAATTCAACATAATTATCATCAGTAATTTTATTATAAGTAAAGTTAAGAAATTTATATAAAAATACAAA